>JAADGJ010000094.1 GCA_013152435.1 Chloroflexota bacterium
CGCGTCGTGGGCCCTCGGCCGCGGGCTCGGGCGCCGCGGTCTCGGCGCCTGCCGGGGCGGCCGGGGGCTGGGCTGGCACGCAGCCGACCACCAGCAGCGCGAGAAGGAGAAAGAGACTCAACAGGGGGACGATTTTGTGGGTCTTCATAGCTCCTCACTCTCCAGATGGGTTTGGGTGACATACGTCAGGACACGGGTGGCCGTCTCCTGCCCCTGGCGGACGCAATCCGGGATCCCTACGCCCCGGTAGGCGCTGCCGGTGAGGTACATCCCCGGCGGGCATTGGGCTTCCAATTGGGCCACCCGCTCCAAATGGCCGACGTCGTACTGTGGGTTCGCCTGATGCCATCGATAGATGCGCGTGAGCACGGGACGTGCCGTGACGTGCATGATGTCCCGTAGCTCCTCTCGCACGAGATCCAACAGCGCGTCGTCGGGCAGGTCGACCACCTCGGGGTGGCGGGAGCCGCCGACGAAGACGCGCAGCAACACGTGGTCGTCCGGCGCCCGATGGCGGAACTTGGTGGAGGTCCAGGTGCAGGCATTGATGCGCCGGTTCTCGCTCTTGGGGATCACGAAGCCGAAGCCGTCCAGTGGGTGGGAAAATTCCCCTCGGCGATAGGCCAGGGAGATGGTCCCCGTGGACACGTATCGGATGGCCCGGAGCCCTGCCGCCAGCTTCGGAGCCAGCGGTTCAACCAGCGACGCTGCAACGTAGGCCGGTGTGGTCAGCACCACCGCATCGGCCGCCAGCACCTCGCCGCCTGACAGGAGGACACGGTAGGGGGGCGAGGCGTCGGGGTGGTATTCGATCCCCTCCACGGATCGTCCGGTCAGGAGGGTGCCCCCGTCCAGTGTCCGTTCCAGCGCGCCGACCAGTTCGCCTATGCCGTCGCGCAGCGTCAGGAAGGCGCTAGAGGGGCGACTCCCGTTGGCGGAAGGGCTGGGGCGCTGGCGTCGTGCGGCCAGCATCCCCCGGATCAGGCTCCCGTACTTCTCCTCGATGGCCCGAAAGCGAGGGAACGTGGCCAGGATGCTCTGTCGCTCCGATTCGGCGTTGTGAATGCCGGACATCAGCGGCTCGGCGATCTTGTCCAGCGCCTCGGCGCCCAGCCGTCGCCGGATGAAGTCGGCCAGGGTCTCATCCTCTCCATCGCGCTTGGGGGGGATGAACAGGTCCATCGCCATGCGGAGTTTGCCCAGCGGTGAGATGAGTGGGGACAGGGCGAAGGGCATGAATCGGGTCGGCACGATCAGCATCACGCCGTCCGGGAGGGGGACCAGGCGCCCTTTGTGTAGCACGAAGACTTTGCGCTGGTCGTCGTTGGTGCCGATCAGCCGATCGCCCAGCCCGATCTCCCGTGCGAGCTGGGTCGCCCATGGCTTCTGGGCGAGGAAGCTGTCCGGCCCGCCCTCGATCACGAAGCCGTCCACGTGCTCCGTTCGGATCTTGCCGCCGAGGCGGCCTTCTCGCTCTATCAGCGTGTAGGACACGGGGCGGCCGGCGTTCGCCGCCTCTTTTTGGAGATAGTAGGCGGTGCTTAATCCGGTGATGCCACCGCCGATGATCACGATGTGGGGGATATCGGACATCGTTCCATTTCCTCTAATCGTTGGGATGATTCAGCGCCTTCTGGACCAGGTCGGATAGGGCGGCGATGAGCGGAGGGCGACTGTTCAGCATCGGAGTGCGCTTCAGCAGCGCCCCGTGGCTCCGGGCGATCTCCTGGGCCTTGATGTCGATGTCGTATAGGATCTCGACGTGCTCTGAGACGAAGCCGATGGGGGCGACCACCAGGTATCGCCTGCCCGCCTCCGCCAGCTCAACGATGACATCCTCCATCTGGGGACCCAGCCACGAGTTGTGGGTCTTAGGGGCGCTCTGGTAACAGAGCCGCCATCGTTCCTCGGGAAGCGCCAGCCGTTCGGCCAGGAGTTGCGCCGTCTCCCGCAGTTGTGCGTCGTAGGGATCTCCCCGGTTCAGGACGGCGGCCGGCACGCTGTGGGCCGTGAAGATCACCACGGCGTATTCCCGGCCGTGCGTTCCCAGGCTATCCAGGGTTTGGCGCGTGGTTTCGACGAGGCCGTCCAGGTAGTGGCGATGTGTGTGCCAGTGGGGGACGAAGCGCAGGTCCACATCTCCCCCGACAGCGGCGATGGCTTCCTCCAGATGGCGTCGGTAGGCGCCGACGCTTACCGTGCTGTAGTGTGGGGCCAGGCAGATCCCGACGATGCGCCGGATGCCCCGCTCCGTCACCATGTGTTGGACCACGTCCCGGATGAAGGGATGCCAGTGGTGCATGCCGATGAAGACCGGCAGGCCAGTGGCCTCCTGGAGCCGGTGGGCGGTCTGTTCCGTGATCTCTTGCAGGGGGGAGCGGCCCCCGATCCGACGATAGCGCTCCCGCACCTCTTCGACCAGTTCCGGAGGCGTGTGTCGGCCGCCGCGCACCTGGTGCAGGTAGGCCTCGATATCTTCCAAAGAGTCTGGGCTGCCGTACGCCATCAACAGCACGGCGGTGTGAGTATCGTCCGATCGGTTCACGATGACTCCTGATGATTAGGATTCCTGAGCCGTCGTGGATGTGGCGGCTCGCCTGGGCACGTACGTGCAGAAAGGCTCCTCGCCCAGGTGGTCCCCGATCATGCCGTAAGCGCGGGCCCGGCATCCGCTGCAGATCGTCTTGAACTCGCAGATGCCACATTTCCCGCCCAGCAGGTCGGGATCTCGCAGCTCAGCGAACAGAGGCGAGCTCTCCCAGATCTGCTGGAAGGGCTGTTGGCGGATGTTCCCGGCCTCCAGTGGGAGGTAGCCGCAGGGGAACACCTCGCCGCGATGGCTGACGAAGCAGACGCCGGTGCCTGCCAGGCACCCCTTGGTCATGGCGTGCATGGCCGGCGCGCCGCCGGGATGGCCGCGCTTGCCGTCGGCTCCCGCCCGCATCTGGCGATGATGGCTGTCGGGGCGCTGTCGGATGATGCCGCGGCGCCGTTCCTCCGCCTGTCGCTGGCGCACGATGCGGAAGTAATGGGGCGCGCAGGTGGCCTTCAGCTCAAGGCGGCCCGTCGTCTCCAGCTCCGCATCGTACAGCCAGTGGAGCACCCGCTCGTATTGTTCCGCGGAGATCTGTTGCTCCTCGGCGATCTCCACGCCGCACCCGACGGGCACCAGCAGGAACAGGTGGAGGGCGGCCGCGCCCAGGTCCAGGGCCATCTGGAGGGTCTCGGGCATGAGGTGCACGTTATGCTGAGCGACGGTGGTGTTGATCTGGAAGGGCACGCCGACCTCACGCAGATGCTGGATCCCCTTGATGGCCTGGTCATAGGCGCCGGGCCCGCGGAAGGTATCGTGCGTGGGCGCGTCGGGGCCGTCGAAGCTGACGCTGACGCGCCGGATGCCCGCCTCGCGAATGCGGCGCGCCACGGAGGCGTCGATCAGGGTGCCGTTGGTGGCCAGGGCCACGATCAGCCCCGCGTCCGCCGCATGTCGGGCGATATCGAAGATATCCGGGCGGAAGAGCGGCTCCCCGCCGGAGAGGATCAGGATGGGGCGGGCGAAGGCCGCGATCTGATCGATCAGGTCGAAGGCTTCCTCCGTGGTCAGATCCTGAGGCATCAGTTGATCCGCCACGGTGATGCGTCGGCAGTGGATACAGGACAGGTTACAGCCGGCGGTCGTCTCCCAGAAGATCAGTCGGGGAGGTGGGTAAGGTGATGCCGTCACTTCACGCTCCTTATCGGGTTCTGTCGATGCACTTGTCCGCCTGTGGCGGGGGAGAGGATTGGTCTCTCATGATACGCCTGTGCTCCCGCTGAATTCTACAAAATCAACAACCGCATTTCAAAAGAAAGGGCTATTTCGGAACGCGAAGTAGCCCTTTGACGTTTCTCAGGCAGAGAGGACGCGCTCGTCCTCGTAGCCGAGCAGCACGGCTCTCATTAAAATATGGAAGTAGTCCGTGAGTTCCTGATGGAGGCGTAGATGTTCTGCGTCCACGGGGGCCTGCTCCGGGTCCATGGGGACCAGCACGGCCTCGATGGTCCGGCAGCAGAACCAGAACGCCTCGATGGTCTCCGCCGCGTTCAGGTCGTGCTGAGCGCACATGCGCCCCTGCTCGTAGGCGATGGCTGTGGCCTGCTTCAGGACTCCGCCGTTCCCGTTGCGTCGGGCCAGGTATTGCACGGCGTAAGTCAGCAGCTGGCGACCGTAGTGGCGCTGCTTCTGGCGCGCCTCCTCGGAGAGCCGCTGATACCAGGCGGCGGCGCTGATGGATTGTGCGGTGAGCGCCTGGCGCGTGGAGGAGATCGCATGCTCCACAGGCGGGAGGGCAGCCTGTGGGACGAGCCCGGCGGCGATGTTCTGCCGCAGCTCGCGCACATCTTCATAGGTGAAGCGTCTGTGCCCGCCGGGGGTGCGGAAACAGCGGATGATCCCCTGATCCGACCAGTAGCGTAGCGTGGAGGGGGCGACTCCTAAAAGGCGGGCAGCCTGCCCCAGGCTTAACCACTGTGGCGTTTCCATGACCGGATATCATCCTCTTGCGATATGGAAAATCAACAAAATCACCAAACGACTGACATCCTAATGTCTGATCATAGATTTGTCAAATTCGTCACAGCTTGTGGCGGTTCCACGGAAGCACCGCCTTTCCGGCCTGCACCTGCTCTTCTCGGCCCTTTCCGCAGGGATCTGAGCCGAGATCGGGCAGGTCAGAGACGGAAGGAGGGCTTCTTCCGGAGAGGCGCAGCCCCTCCGGGCCTCCCTATGGCGGGAGCAACGGGATCTCTCAGACACGCTCTAAGCGAACGCCGGCAGCGCGCCAAGGAACGACTTCGGGGGGAGCCGCCACACAGGGGGTGGTGTGGAGGGGAGATCCCCTCCACGGAAATCTTACTTTTCCGGCCTGCACCTGCCCTTCTCGGCCCTTTCTGCAGAGGGCTGGGCCGAGGCCGGGCAGGTCGAAGGCGGGGGAAGGACTTCCTCTGGGGGCTGGTGACGTTGCCCCAACCGGATGGGGGGGCTTCCTCGCATTTTGCGGGGGTCTTGGGAGTGTGTTAAACTATTTTGGTCTCTTGGAGCCTGGACAGGTTGAGTGACCCGATGATAAGCGAATGGATTGGAGTGCGTCGAGGAAAGCTGTTGCTGCTTGTGGTGGTGCTGGCGGTGGGGCTGGCCTGGTGGGCCCGGCCGGCCGGCGCCATTCCGCTTGCGCAGCAGGCCGTCATCACCTCGCCGCAGCCGTTTAGCGTGGTCCGCGGCCGCGTGACGATCGAAGGCACGGCGGTCCATCCGAACTTCCTGCGGTACGAGCTGTACTACAGCCCGGAGCCGGTTCGGGATGATTCCTGGGTCTTCATCGGAGAGGCGCACTTCAATCAGGTCGCTAACGGCTTTCTGGGCACGTGGGAGACCGCCGGTCTGCCCGATGGGCTGTACAGTTTGCGGCTGCGCGTGGTGCGCCACGATGCGAATTACGAGGAGTACGTCGTCCGGGGAATCCAGGTGGCGAACAGCCGACCCACGGACACGCCCACGCCGGCCGCCACGCCGACGCCGACGGTGACGCCCACACCGTTGCCTCCCACGCCCACCGTGATCGTCATGGCCCCGGTGCTGAAGACGCCTACGCCGGAGGTGTCCGCCGCGCCCACGCCGGTCGCGGTGGCTCGCGCCTCGCAGCCGGCCCGATCGCAGCGGGGCGAGGTGGCCCCGGAGGCGCTGAGCCTGCGGGGGATGGCGCACGCGTTCTGGGTGGGGGCTCGCTGGTCGCTGATCGTGTTCCTCAGCGTGGGGGCGTTCTTCGGCCTGAAATGGCTCATCGTGCAGACCTGGCGGCAGCTGATGCGGCATCGATAGTTTGGCGCATCGGGATCGGTGACCGGCGGGTGATCCAGGGCTCTGGGGAGCTGCGTCCGTGCCCCCGGCCTTCATGTGGGCGAGCGAATGACCGCTATATAGTGGTCTGTTTTGGGATAAACCCTGTATGTTGTGGTTGATCGTTGTCTGTCCGACCTGGCGAGGGGCTGATCGCGGGCGATTAGCCCCACTTTGCGTTGTGCGGGGTGTGTGTGCGTGGTGGATTTCATCGGGCCTGAGGAATCGAATCACGAGACGCTGAAGATGGTCGTCGGGTTGGGAAACCCGGGGCGGGAGTATGCGCGCCATCGCCACAACGTGGGCTTCCAGTGCCTGGATCTGCTGGCGGAGGCCCACGGGCTGTCCTTCGACCGGCGGCGGCGCAACGCGTTGCTGGCCCTGGGGCGTATCGAATCGCGGCGTGTCGTCCTGGTCAAGCCGACGACGTTCATGAACAACGCAGGGGTTGCCGTGGCGGCCGTCGCCCGGTTCTACAAGATCGCCCCCGGCGATATCCTCGTCGTCTATGATGACCTGGATCTGCCGTTGGGGCGGATCCGCCTGCGGCCCTCCGGCGGGTCGGGGGGGCACAACGGCATGAAGTCGATCATTCAACATCTGGGGACTCAGGATTTCCCCCGGCTGCGGGTGGGCATCGGCCGCCCGCCGGGACGCATGGACCCGGTCGACTATGTGCTGCAGGACTTCTCCCCGGAGCAGGAGGAGATCATGGCGCAGGTGCGGGACCGGGCGGTACAGGCGATCGAGTGCTGGCTGCGAGATGGGATCGTGGAGGCAATGAACACGTTCAACAGCATGGTGATCGATGCACACCCATGATCGTCATGGGATATAGGACGGGGTAGAACCATGGTGGGGCGAGGCTGCCTCCTTCAAATAGATACGATATCTGGGTGGGTGGATAGACGGTTGTTGAGATGAATCTGAGTGGATTGTTGGAGTTTCTGCATCAGGTGAGCCCCTTCGTCGATCTGGTGGAGGGGATTCGCTTGCGTGAGGCGCCGCCAGGCCCCCTCTCCATTCCGGTGGGGGCGCGGGCATACGTGGTCGCGGCGCTGGCTCGCGCTTTGGGGCGTCCGATGATGGTCGTCACCGCCCGCACGGACGTCGCCAGCCTGTATATGGAGCAACTGCGCGTCTGGCTGGAGGACCCGGATGCCGTATTCTGGCTGGCCGACGCGGACGCGCTGCCCTATGAGCGCGTGCCCTGGTCACGGGAGCCGCGGCAGATGCGCATGGCCGCGCTGGTTGCCCTGACGCAGGCGCAACTGCCGACGCTGCGGGCTGCGGGCGGAGGGCCGTCGGCGCCGGTGGTGGTGGCCTCGGCCCGGGCGTTGATGCAGATGACGATCCCGGCTCGCGAGCTGCGCGCCGCGCTGCGTCCGCTGCGGCGCGGCCAGATGGTGAGCATGGGCAAGCTGCTTGAGACCTGGGTGGGTCTGGGATATCAGTCCGCCGCGGTCGTCGACGAGCCGGGCGTGTTCAGCCGCCGTGGCGGCATCATCGATATCTGGCCTCCCAACCTCCCGTGGCCGGTGCGCCTCGAGCTGTTCGGCGACGAGGTGGACAGCCTGCGCTTTTTCGATCCCTCCACGCAGCGCACGCGGGAGCACGTGGAGGCCGTGTTGATCGGCCCGGCTACGGAGGCGTTGCCGCGGTTGGGGCCCATGTCCGAGCAGCGGCTCGCCGAGCTCGATCTGGAGCCGTGCCACCCGCCGGCCCGCATCGAGTACGAGAAGGAGATGGACCAGCTCCGGGCGGGCACAGGCTTCCGGGGCATCGAGTGGTATCTGCCGT
This sequence comes from Chloroflexota bacterium, assembly GCA_013152435.1. Classification (NCBI taxonomy): domain Bacteria; kingdom Bacillati; phylum Chloroflexota; species Chloroflexota bacterium. The sequence continues at coordinate 7,676 of JAADGJ010000094.1, forward strand.
ATCTCTACTCACAGCCGGCCTCGCCGTTGCATCACCTTCCGAAGGACGCGCTGCTGATCCTGGACGACGCCGCGGAGGTCGCCGCCACCGTGGCGGATCTGGAGGGGCAGGCGGAGCAGCTCCGTGAGGATCTGTTGAAGACGGGCGAGCTTCCGGCGAACGTGAGGCGGCCATACTTCCGCTGGACGGAGCTGTTGCCGCTGGTCGAGGAGCGCTCGCCGATCATCCTGGGATATGGCGGGCTGGATGGTCGCCCTGTGAGCCGCTCATCTCCGCTGGCGCGCGCGTTCGTCCCCGGCCCGCGCTATGGCGGGCGCGTCCGGCAGATCGTCCAGGAGGTGGAGGCGGAGCGCCGCGCCGGAGGGCGATGGGTGCTCGTCACCCGGCAGGCAGCCCGATTGGTGGAGCTCCTGCGCGAGGCCGACGTGCCGGTCTCGATGGAGGAGGAGGTACGGGAGCCCCCTGCCGAGAGCTCGGTCGTGGTCGTTCCCGGCCAGTTGCCCGAGGGGTGGCTGCTGCGTCCGGAGCGTGCCCGACCCGCTGGCGGGAACGGCCGGGGGAGCGATACACGCGCGCCCTTGCTCTCCTTCCTGACGGATGCGGAGCTCTTCGGCTGGAGCAAGCCGCGGCCGCGTCGGCGCTCGCGCATGCGGACCGTCGCCCCGGAGGCGTTCTTCGCCGACGTGCAGCCCGGGGATTACGTGGTGCACATGGAGCACGGCATCGGCATCTTCCGAGGGCTGGTGCGGATGGAGGTGGACGGCACCCCGCGAGAGTACCTTCAGATCGATTACGCCCAGGGCGATCGGCTTTACGTGCCGGTGCATCAGGCGGACCGGTTGAGCCGATATGTGGGCCCGGGGAATGCGCCACCGATCCTGAACCGGCTGGGCACGGCCGATTGGAACATCGTCAAGGAGCGCGCCAAGAAAGCCGTGGCCGACATCGCGGAGGATCTGCTGCGGCTGTACGCCCAGCGAGAGCTGGTGCCCGGCCATGCCTTCGGCGAGGACACCCCCTGGCAGCGGGAGCTGGAGGCCTCCTTCCCTTACGTGGAGACCGAGGATCAGCTCGTGGCCATCGAGGCGGTGAAGCACGATATGGAGAAGCCGCGTCCCATGGATCGGCTGATCTGCGGCGATGTCGGCTATGGCAAGACGGAGGTCGCGCTGCGCGCTGCCTTCAAGGCGGTGATGGATGGGAAGCAGGTGGCCATCCTGGTCCCCACCACGGTGTTGGCCCAGCAGCACTATGAGACGTTCGTGGAGCGCCTGCGCCCCTTCCCGGTGAACGTGGAGATGCTTTCTCGCTTCCGGTCGCGGGCGGAGCAGCGCAGGGTGATCGAGGGCCTGGCGAACGGCACGGTGGACATCGTCATCGGGACCCATCGTCTGCTGTCCAGGGACGTCACGTTTAAGGACCTGGGCCTGGTGATCGTCGATGAGGAGCAGCGCTTTGGCGTGGCGCAGAAGGAGCGGCTCAAGCAGTTGCGGACGGAGGTGGACGTCCTGACGTTGACGGCCACCCCGATCCCCCGCACGCTGCACATGTCGCTGACCGGGGTGCGGGATCTGAGCACCATCGACACGCCGCCGGAGGAGCGGCTGCCCATCCGCACGATGTTGGCGGAGTACGATGAGACGCTGATCCGGCAGGCGATCCTGCGCGAGCTGGATCGAGGAGGGCAGGTCTTCTTCGTGCACAATCGGGTCCAGGGGATCACCCAGATCGCCCGACGGCTGGAGAGGCTGGTGCCGGAGGCGCGGTTCGGGATCGCCCATGGGCAGATGCGGGAGCGGGAGCTGGAGCAGGTGATGCTCCAATTCGCCCGAGGCGAGATCGATGTGCTGGTGTGCACCAGCATCATTCAGAGCGGCCTGGACATCCCCAACGCGAACACGATCATCATCAATCGGGCGGATCAGTTCGGCCTGGCTCAGCTCTATCAGCTTCGCGGCCGGGTGGGGCGTAGCGCCGTGCGGGCGTACGCGTACCTGCTGTACGATCGGGGCAAGCGGTTGAGTCCGGAGGCCCGGCGGCGGCTGGAGACGATCGTGGAGGCCAGCGAGCTGGGAGCGGGCTTCCAGGTGGCCATGCGGGATCTGGAACTGCGCGGCGCAGGTGAGCTGTTGGGCGCCCGACAGCACGGCCACATCGCGGCCGTGGGGTTTGATCTGTATTGTCGTCTGCTGGCGCAGGCGGTGCAGGAGGCGCGGGAGCGCATGGAGCGCGGCGAGGAGGTCCATCCCGAGGAGGTGGAGGAATCGCTGCTGTTGGAGGATCCCATCACGCCCACCGTCTCCCTGGACCTGCCGTTGCCCAGCGCCATCCCGGAGAGCTACGTGCCGGATAGCGGGTTGCGATTGCAGCTGTACCGCCGCATGGCGGGGCTCACGTCCGTCCGCCAGGTCGAGGATATGGAGAAGGAGCTGGTGGACCGTTTCGGCCCGATTCCGCCCGAGGTGGAGAACCTGCTCTATCAGGTTCGGGTGAAGATCCTGGCCGTGCGCGCCGGGGTCCAGGCCATCGCCCGGGAGGAAGGGCATCTGGTGTTGCGCTCGGAGTCGTTGGAGCATGCGGATCGGGATGAGTTGCAGAGGCGGTTGGGGCGTCGCGCCCGGGTGGAGCGGCGCGCTGTGTGGCTCCCGATGCGGGATAGCTGGCAGTCGGATCTGTTGCGCGTGTTGGAGCTGATAGCCATGTGATCCGGCTCGTGTGGAGACGCCGTACGCCGGCCGTTTGCGATTTGACAATACCGAACAATTGGTTTAAACTCGGCCACAAATTGAATACCTGTGTCGCACTCTTATCCAGAGAGGTGGAGGGACCGGCCCTGTGAAGCCTCGGCAACCTGGCTGCTCCCCCTGGTACGATGGGGTACGCAGGAGGGCTCCGGCCAAGGTGCCAATTCCGGCAGAGTTAGTCTGGAAGATGAGAGGTCGCGCAATGACGCCCCCTATCGTCTTCGAGAGGGGGCTTTTTGTATCCTCGCTCCAGGCGAGTTGAGCGGCCCCTCACACGAGGGGCGTTTTCATATGTGCGACCTGGGAGCGAGATCGTATCCGATTGAGAGCGTGTCTGAAAATTTACCGGCAAGGTGTCTGAGGGGCTTCCTCAGCTACCAGCTCCACAGGGGGAGGTGTGGAGGCGACCTCCCTATAGTAGACACAACGGCATTTCTCAGACACGCTCGGAGGGGCGCCGTAGCGTTGCTGCTGTCCCTCTCGTCCCGGTTGGGAGCCGGGGCGGCATGTGGACTGCCCTTTGGTCCCAGGCGGGCGCGAGGGCGATTCGATCAAGACAGGAGAGTAGAAGATTATGTCTCAGAGCCAGGAGAACGAGCGTCGTTTCGGATTTGCGACCCGGCAGCTGCACGCCGGGCAGGAGCCTGATCCCACAACCGGGGCGCGAGCCGTGCCCATCTATCAGACTACGTCGTATGTCTTTCGGGATACGGAGCATGCGGCGCGGTTGTTCGCCCTTCAGGAGCCGGGGAATATCTACACCCGGATCATGAACCCCACTAACGACGTGTTTGAGCGACGCGTGGCCGATCTGGAGGGCGGCGTGGGGGCGTTGGCCGCCGCCTCGGGACATGGCGCGCAGACCATGGCCATCCTCACGCTGTGCCGGGCCGGTGATCACATCGTGTCCGCCTCGACCTTGTACGGGGGCACGTTCAATCAGTTTACCTATACGTTCCCGAGATTAGGCATTGAGGTGACCCTGGTGGACCCATCGGATCCGGAGAATTTCCGGCGGGCGATCCGGGACAACACGAAGATCCTCTACGGCGAGACGTTAGGCAATCCTCGCATCAACGTGTTCCCCTTTGAAGAGGTCGCCGCCATCGCCCGGGAGTATCAGATCCCGCTCATGATCGACAACACCTTTGCCACCCCGTACCTGTGCCGCCCGCTGGAGTGGGGGGCTCACATCGTGGTGCACTCCACCACCAAGTTCATCGGCGGGCATGGCACCACCATCGGCGGCATCATCGTGGACGGCGGCAACTTCGACTGGCGTGGCAGCGGCCGCTTCCCCGATTTCACCGAGCCGGACGGAAGCTATCACGGGCTGGTGTACGCCGATCTGGGCGCCCCGGCCTTCATCATCAAGGCACGTGTGCAGATGCTGCGTGATCTGGGGATCTGCCAGGCTCCGTTCAACTCCTGGCTCTTCCTGCAGGGGCTGGAGACGCTGAGCCTTCGCATGGAGCGACACGTGGCGAACGCTCAGAAGGTGGCCGAGTTCCTGGAGGGGCACCCCAAGGTCGCCTGGGTGACGTATCCGGGCTTGCCCAGTCACCCCGACCACGAGCGGGCGAAGAAGTATCTCCCCAAGGGGCCGGGTGCGGTCCTGGGCTTCGGCATCAAGGGCGGACTGGAGGCCGGGCGGCGGTTCATCGAGAACCTGAAGCTGTTCTCTCACCTGGCCAACATCGGGGATGCCAAGTCCCTGGCGATCCATCCGGCCAGCACCACGCACAGCCAGTTGAGCGAGGAGGAGCAGCGCCGGGCCGGTGTGACTCCTGACTTCATCCGGCTCTCGGTGGGCATTGAAGACATCGAGGATATCCTGTGGGATCTGGATCAGGCGCTCGCCGCCGCTTAGATCCCTTCTATTATTTCACTCCTTACCACGGGAGTTGCTATGACGACGGATTCTGGATCTTCCAACGGGTTTGGCGAGCCGGGCACCATCGGCCTGGTGGAGACGCAGTACTTCACCTTCGCCGAGCCCCCCAATGAGATGATCCTGGAGAACGGCGAACGGCTGGGGCCGATCACGCTGGCGTATGAGACGTATGGCCGTCCCAATGCGGACCGTTCCAACGCCATCCTGATCCTGCACGCGCTCTCCGGCGACGCGCACGCGGCTGGATACCACACGCCGCAGGATCGCAAACCCGGCTGGTGGCACGACACCATCGGCCCCGGCCGCATGTTCGACACCGATCGCTATTGGATCATCTGCTCCAACGTCATCGGGGGATGCAAGGGCAGCACCGGGCCCTCCAGCATCGATCCGAGGACGGGGAAGCCATATGGTCTGCGCTTCCCGGTCGTCACCATCGCTGACATGGTGAACGCCCAGCGGCACCTCATCGATCATCTGGGCATCGACCGGCTGTTGACCGTGGTCGGTGGGTCGATGGGGGGAATGCAGGCGTTGCAGTGGGCCATCAGCTATCCCGACCGGCTGCGCTCCTGCATCCCGCTGGCGGCTACCGCTCGCCTGTCGCCTCAGTCCATCGCCCTGAACGAGGTGGGCCGACAGGCCATCTATCGGGATCCGGACTGGAACCATGGCGATTACTATGATGGGCCGCGGCCGAACCGGGGATTGGCGTTGGCGCGCATGATCGGCCATATCACCTATCTCAGCGACAAGTCCATGCACCGGAAGTTCGGCCGCCGCCTGCAGAACCGGGAGAAGTACGGGTATGACTTCTCCGTCGAGTTCCAGGTGGAGAGCTATCTTCAGTACCATGGCGAGAACTTCATCCGGCGCTTTGATGCCAACAGTTATCTCTATCTGACCAAGGCCATGGACTACTTCGACCTGTCCAACGGCCATGGCAGCCTGGCCAAGGCGTTCCTGCCGGCCGTTGGCCTGCGCTTCCTGGTGGTCTCCTTCACCTCGGACTGGTTGTTTCCCCCTTATCAGTCCCGGGAGATCGTCAGCGCGCTGAAGGCGGTGGGCGCCGACGTGACCTACTGCAATGTGGACTCCGACTATGGGCACGATGCCTTTCTGTTGGAGGTGGACACGTTGACGGAGCTGGTGGGCGATTTCCTCGCTCGCATCTGTCGGGAGGACGGCCTGGATATCCCGGTCGAGCCCATCCGTGTGTAACCGGCCTGGGATGGGAATCGTGGTGGACAGGCTGCGACCCGACCTGGAGGCGATCGTTGACCTGGTGCCCGCTGGCTCCCGTGTCCTGGACCTGGGCTGTGGCGATGGCGCCCTGCTGCGCTATTTGATCGATCACAAAGGTGTGCATGGGTTTGGCATCGAGCTGTCCGAGGCTGGTGTGCGTGCCTGTGTGGCACGGGGGCTCTCCGTCGTCCAGGGCGATCTGGAAGACGGCCTGGCCGACTATCCCGATGATCTGTTTGATGTGGTGATTCTCAGCCAGACCCTGCCCTATCTGGACGACCCGGCGATGATCCTGCGGGAGATGTTGCGGGTCGGACGGCAGGGGATCGTCAGTTTCCCCAATTGGGGGCACTGGCGATGCCGGCTGACCTTGTTGCTGACCGGGCGCATGCCGGAGGCGCCAGCGCTCCCCCACCCTTGGTTCATGTCGCCTCGCGCGCGCCCGCTTACCGTACGTGACTTCGGTGATTTCTGCCGGGAGCAGAACGTCCGCGTCGCGAAGCAGGTGTATCTTGCCGATGGCAAGAGGATCTCGCCTCGGCGCAGGTGGAAGAACCTGCTTGCGACCGTGGCGATCATGGTCCTGGAGCGGTCCACCCGGTAGACATGTCCGGCGGACCGCGGTGAAGCTGATCGAGGAGGTCTCATGCGTGTTCTGAAGTTCGGCGGCACGTCTGTAGGAAATACGGAAGCTTTCTCTCTGGTGGCCGGCATCGTGGAACGGGCGCGAACGGAGGATCCCCAGACGGTGGTGGTGACCTCCGCGATGAGCGGCGTCACCAACGCGCTCATCGCAGCCGCCCGGGCGGCTGCCGAAGGTGATGAGAAGCTCTATCAGGACGTGCGTGCAGAGTTGCTGGTGAAACATCAGGTGGTCGCTGGCCAGCTGATCGAGGATGGGGTTGCCCGGGCCGCGTTGGGACGCCTGTTCGAGGAGCGGCTGGGCACTTTCGAGCGCCTTTGTCAGAGCATTGCAGTGTTGGGCGAGCTGACCGCGCGGGGATTGGATGTGGTCTCCGGCCTGGGCGAGCGGCTGGCGGCCCCTTTGCTGGCGGCCGTGTTGCGGGCCCGGGGGATCCCGGCCGAGGCCGTGGATGCCAGCGAGATCATCGTGACGGACAGCCATTTCGGGAGCGCCAATCCGCTGATGGAGCCCACCCGAGAGCGCACGCGCGCCCGGCTGTTGCCTCTGGTCGAGGGCGGCGTCGTGCCGGTGGTCACGGGGTTCGTGGGGGCCACCGAGAAGGGGGTTGCGACCACGCTGGGCCGTGGCGGGTCCGACTACTCCGCCGCCATCATCGGCGCCTGTCTGGACGCGGACCGGGTGGAGATCTGGACGGACGTGGATGGCGTGCTGACGGCGGATCCTCGCATCGTGCCCGAGGCCCGTACGCTGCCGCAGCTCTCGTATGCGGAGGCGGCCGAGCTGGCCTATTTTGGCGCCAAGGTGTTGCACCCCAAGACCATCCTGCCCGCGATCGAGAAAGATATCCCCATCTATGTGCTGAACACCTTCAACCCCGACCACCCTGGCACGCGCATCGTCCGTGAGGCGGATCCTTCGAATAACGTCGTCAAGGCGATCAGCGCGATCCGAGGGCTGACGCTGGTCACGATCGAGGGGCGTGGCATGATCGGCGTCCCCGGCATCGCCGCGCGCACTTTCCAGGCAGTCGCGAGCGTGGGCGCCAACGTCCTGATGATCTCCCAGTCCTCGTCCGAGCAGAGCATCTGTTTTGTGATCCCTGAGACGGACTCGCCGCGGGTCCTCGACGCGCTGAAGGAGACGATGGCCAAGGAGCTGGAGCGGCGCCATATCGACGCGATCCATGGGCAGGACGGGATCGTCATCGTGGCGGTCGTGGGCTCCGCCATGAAGGGGACCCCGGGGATCGCGGCCCGGGTGTTCGGCGCGCTGGGCGAGGCGGGCATCAACGTGATCGCGATCGCACAGGGGGCCTCGGAGGCCAACATCTCGTTGGTGGTGGCCCAGGGGGATTGCGATGAGGCCGTGCGGCGCATCCACGCGGCCTTCGAACTTGACAAGGGATAGCCGCCCAGGTATTATGGGTACCGGTAATGCCACAGGGCTTGTGATCGGGGGATGAAAAGGGTCATTTACCTGTCGCCCTGGGCAGGATCAGTGACGGCGCCGCTCAAAGGGGAACTGGGAGGCTTTTGTATGAGCCCTGCAGTTCCCCTTTGTCGTGATGGCGGCTGGTGAAAAAGGGAGACGACCTCGGATCGTGATTCGTCATGTGCCTCTGATCGTTTTGGGCGTGGGCGGGGTCGGCCGATCGCTGTTGCGGCAGATCGTGTCCAGCCGTGATCTTCACCGTGGTCGCTTTGGGATCCGTCTGCAGGTGGTCGCCCTGGCCGACAGCGGCGGCGCCGTGGTGGAGCCGCGTGGGCTGGGGGACGAGTCCCTGCGGGCCGTTGAACGACTCAAGGCGCAGGGGGGATCGCTGGCCGAAAGCCCGCAGGGCTATCATGCCTCTGATGCGGCGGCCATCGTGGATGTGGCCGGCACGGACGGCGCCATCGTCGTGGACTGCACGGCCACCGATGCAGTGGTCCCGGCGTTGGATCTGGCGCTGGACCGGGGCTACGGCGTCGTGCTGGCGAACAAGAAGCCGTTGACGGGCCCCTGGGATCAATTCCGGAGGCTGGTCGGCTCGGGCCGGCTGCGATATGAGGCCACCGTGGGGGCCGGCACGCCGGTCATCGCCACGCTGGAAGGGCTCATTCGTGGCGGCGACGAGGTGACGCGCATCCGGGGGGCGTTCTCCGGGACCCTGGGATATCTGATGAGCGAGTTGCAGGCCGGGCGGTCGTTTTCGGACGCCGTGCGCCAGGCGCATCAGATGGGCTACACGGAGCCCGACCCTCGAGATGATCTGAGCGGGATGGACGTGGCTCGCAAGGCGTTGATCCTGGCCCGCATGTTGGGGTGGGAGCTGGAGTTGGCGGACATAGAGGTGGAATCGCTGTTCCCGTCCACCATGGCGGATGGGTCCGTGGATGATTTCCTGGCCGGCCTGAGCGCTCTGGACGGGTCGTTCTCCCGGCGTGTGGCGGAGGCCCGTGAGCGGGATGAGGTCCTGCGCTATGCCGTGGAGATCGCGGACGGGCGGTGCTCGGTGGGCCTGCGTCCCGTTCCGATGGAGAGCCCTCTGGGGCGGCTGCGGGGCAGCGACAATCTGGCCGAATTTCATACCCGGTGGTATGCGCCGAACCCGCTGGTGTTGCAGGGGCGGGGGGCTGGCGTCGATGCCACCGCGGCTGGTGTGCTATCTGATATTGTGGCGTTGGCTCAATATGTGGGAGGTCGTTAGATGGATAAGATTCGCGTAGGCGTGTTGGGGGCTACTGGGGCAGTTGGACAGCGTTTCGTGCAGTTGTTGGAGAGGCATCCCTGGTTTGAGCTCACCGTGCTCGCCGCGTCGGAGCGGTCGGCCGGTAAGCGTTATGCGGACGCCTGCCATTGGATCTTGCAGGGGGATATGCCTGAGGCGGCACGCGATATGGTGTTGGAGTATGGCGCCCCCGGCCTCGAGTGCGAGCTTCTGTTTTCCGCTCTGCCGGGCGGAGCAGCCCGACAGGTGGAGCCCGCCTTTGCCGAGGCCGGCTACATTGTCTGCTCCAACGCGTCGGCGTATCGTATGGAGCCGGATATCCCGCTCCTGATCCCGGAGGTCAATCCGGATCACACCGCGCTGGTGGAGGTTCAGCGGCGTCGTCGGGGATGGCGTGGGTTCATCGTCACCAACCCGAACTGCACGACGACGCATCTGGTCAGCGCGCTGAAGCCGTTGCACGACGCGTTCGGCCTGGAGAAGGTGTTCGTGGTGAGCATGCAGGCCATCTCTGGGGCCGGATACCCCGGCGTCCCTTCCCTGGATATCCTGGATAACGTGATCCCGTACATCGGCGGCGAGGAGGAGAAGGTGGAGACTGAGCCGCTCAAGCTGTTGGGGCGCCTGGCCGGTGATCGTGTGGAGATGGCCTCCTTCCAGGTCAGCGCCCAGTGCAATCGGGTGAACGTGCGTGATGGGCACACGGAGTGCGTCTCGGTGGCCCTGCAACGTCCGGCCGATCGAGAGGAGTTCATCGAGGTGCTGCGCTCGTTCCAGGGCGTGCCGCAGGAGTTGGGGCTGCCCAGCGCGCCGCATCCGGCCATCCTGGTGCGGGAGGAGCCGGACCGGCCGCAGCCCAGGTTGGACCGGATGGCGGGGGACGTGCCCGGCATGGCCACCGTGGTCGGACGCATCCGGCCGTGTCCGTTGCTGGATTGGAAGTTCGTGGTGATGGGGCATAATACCGTCCGTGGCGCTGCTGGCGGCGCCTTATTGAACGCGGAGCTATTGGTCGCCCAGGGGCTGGTGGGCACACAACCAAAGTGGGAGCGAGCGAGGGCGCATGTCTGAGGATCGAAGTGTGAGGACCTATTTGCCAACGGCCGAGTTGGCGGTGCAGGGACGGGGGCGCCTGTCCGATCTATTGGATGACCTGGTCATCTACCGGCGATTGGAGCCGATGGATCGGCGGTTGCCGTCGTTGCAGGAGGCGTGGCAGGAGATGGGGCTGCCGGATAGCCGGCTGCCGCGTAAGCTGGAGCGGACGTATGCTATCGCCGTCGCCTGGCTTTTGCAGCGCGCTCGGGAGCTGGAGACGCCCGGGCGGAAGATCCAGGAGCTGCTCTATCTGGGCGACACGGCCACGCTGGACAGTGCGGCCTTTCGCAATCTGCTCGACGTCTCCGGGTGGCCGGGATGGGCGTTCATCGCCTCTGAGCGGATGGATGAGCCGCCCAAGATCGAGCATCGGGAGGATGGGGTGACGCTGGCCAATCGCTGGGCGGCCATCGCCGAATGGCTCCGCTGGCTGGTGGAGGAGCAGGATGTCCGCCTGGATGCCGGCACAGCCGTGGTGGTGGATATCGACAAGACCGCCCTGGGCGGGCGTGGGCGAAACTCCACCCCCATCGATCAGGCGCGTATGGAGGGGGTCGAGCGGGTCGTGGCGCAGATCCTGGGGGCCCGCTTCGATCGGGACACGTTCCAGGAGGCCTATCAGGAGCTGAATCAATCACGCTATCATCCCTTCACGGCGGACAATCAGGATTACCTGGCTTATACCTGCCTCATCATTGGGGCGGGCCTGTGCACCCTGGAGGAGTTGAAGGATGATATCTCCCGGGGGTGCATGGTCGACTTCGATCAGTTCATCCGGTGGGTGGACGCCAGGCTCTGCCGGACGGACGATATCGGGTTGATCGATATCCACCGGGCGGTGTATGCCCGCTTCCAGGCGGGGGACCCGACGCCGTTCAAGACCTTCCGCCGCCAGGAGTACCTGGCGACGGTGGAGCGCATGGGGCACCTGCCGGATGATGTGCCCGTGGAGCGGCGCTTGCAGGAGGAGATCTGCCTGACCGGCGAGGTCATGGCGGTTCTGCGCTGGCTGAAGGAGCGGGACGTGGTGATGCTGGCGTTGTCCGATAAGCCCGACGAGGCCTCCATACCGACGCCGGATCAGGCGGCTGAGGGGTTCTTGCCCCTTCATCGTGTGCCTACTCATGTGGTAGGCCAGCCCATTGAGGATTGGCTCCCCTGAACCGGAGTTCTTATCTCGTGGTTGGGAGGAACAAACCATGGTCGAGTTGCGCCCGCTACGCGGCTGGCGCTTCGCGATATCGGATGTGGAGCATTTAGCCTCTCGTCTGGCCCCTCCTTATGATGTCATCACGCCGGAGCGGCGGAGAGAGCTGGAGCAACTGCACCCGTACAATATCGTGCACATTGATCTACCGAGGGATACGGAGGAGGAGGATCGATACACCCGGGCGGCCAGGCTGCTGAGGGAGTGGCAACGGGAAGGTGTGCTTGTCCAGGAGCCGAAACCCGTGTTGTATGTGCTCGAGCAGCGCTTTCGGCTCCCCACCGGACAGCGGCTCACGCGCGTGGGCCTGATCGGGCGCCTGCGGTTGGTGCCCTGGGGCGCGGGCGTGTTGCCCCATGAGCGCACGTTCCCGCAGGCCAGGGCGGATCGGCTGGCGTTGCTCGCTGCCACCCGGGCGCACTTCAATCCCATCTTCATGTTGTACAGCGATCCCATGGGGGAGGTCATGGCCCCCCTGTTGGACGCCCGGTCGGAGATCCCCGTCGCCGTGGCGGGAGAGGCCGGCTCGGAGGAGATCGTCCATCGCCTGTGGGCGGTAGATGACCCGGACGCCATCGCGGCCGCATGCTCGGCCATGGCGTCGCGCTCGCTGTACGTGGCGGACGGACACCATCGGTATGAGACGGCGCTGGCGTATCAGCGCCAGCAGGAGGAGCGCAACGGCGCGTCGCCGGATGCTCCTTACAACTACACGTTGATCTACGCGGCCGCGATGGAGGATCCCGGCGTCACCATTCTGCCCACGCATCGCTGTCTTCACGATCTCCCTGATTTCGATGCGGATCGTCTGCTGAAGGCGCTGGAGCGGCACTTCGAGATCACGTACTGCGTGCCCGAGGTCGAGCTGTTGGGGGAGTTGCACAAGGCGTCGGCCCGGGATCGGGCCTTCGGGCTGGTGCTGGCCGGGCGGCCGGGTGGCTATCTCTTGCGCATGCGCCCCAACGCGCTGACGCTGACGACGCTTTTGGCGCGTGATCACCCGGCCGTGGCCGATCTGGACGTGGCGGTGTTGCAATCGCTGGTGCTGAGCCCGATCCTGGGGATCGGCCCGGAGGGCGAGGAGCAGCGCCCGTTCGTCGATTTCGAGCCCCGCGCGCAGTCGGCGATCTCGGGGGTGCGCTCTGGGCGTTACCAGGCGGCCTTCCTGGTCATGCCCACGCGCTTGAGCCAGCTGCGCGCCGTGGCCGACGCGGGCCAGGTGGCCCCTCCCAAGGCCACTTACTTCTTCCCGAAGCTGCCTTCCGGGTTGGTGATTTACGATCTGGAGCATACATGAGGCGATCTGGAGATCGCTGATCTGCTCGCCGTTTCGCATCGCGTCGCTGGGATGCGAATGTGCGTGTCGGGATGCTGCGTAGGTAACACATATTTGGGGGCCTTTGGTGAGACCCCGTGTCTAAGGAGATAATCGTGATGGAGTATCCCACTTCGTCTGCGCAGGCGATCGCCTCTGTGGGATTCCAGCCGTGGACCGAGATGCCGGATCCACGGGAGGTTTTGCGCTCGAGCGATCCCGAGGTGTTTGAGGCGATCGAGAACGAGCGCCGTCGCCAGCTGAATGGCATCGAGTTGATTGCCAGCGAGAACTATGTGAGCCCGGCTGTACTCGCCGCGATGGGGTCGGTGCTGACGAATAAGTACGCCGAAGGGCTCCCTGGCAAGCGTTACTACGGCGGTTGCGAGTTCGTGGATGTCGTCGAGCGGCTGGCGATCGATCGTGCCTGTCGGCTCTTCGGTGCGGAGCACGCCAACGTGCAGCCACATTCCGGGGCCCAGGCCAATATGGCGGCTTACCTGGCGCTGCTGGAGCCGGGCGATACCGTGCTGGCGATGAAGCTGGATCACGGCGGTCATCTGACCCACGGCTTCCGACTGAACGCGTCCGGGCAGCTTTATCACTTCGTGCACTACGGCGTGCATCGGGAGACGGAGCGCATCGATTACGATGAGGTGGCCCGGCTGGCCGAGGAGCATCGCCCCAAGCTCATCGTCGCCGGGGCGAGCGCTTATCCGCGAATCATCGACTTTCCCCGCCTGCGAGAGATCGCCGATTCGGTGGGGGCCCGTTTGATGGTGGACATGGCCCACATCGCCGGGCTGGTGGCGGTGGGGTTGCACCCCTCACCGATCCCGTACGCCGATGTGGTGACCACTACCACCCATAAGACGTTGCGGGGGCCGCGCGGCGGCATGATCCTGTGCACGGCGGAGCTGGCCAAGAGCATCGATCGTGCCGTGTTCCCGGGCATCCAGGGCGGGCCGCTGGAGCACGTCATCGCGGCCAAAGCGGTGGCCTTGGGCGAGGCGCTGCGTCCCGAGTTTCGGGCGTATCAGCAGGCCGTGCTGGATAACATGCAGGCCCTGGCCGATGAGCTGAGGGCGCAAGGGCTGCGCTTGGTCTCCGGCGGCACGGATAATCACCTGGCTTTGGTAGACCTGTCCCCGGTCGATGTAACCGGCAAGCAGGCCGAGTCCACGCTGGATCGGGTGGGCATCCACACCAACAAGAACATGATCCCGTACGATCCACGGCCGCCTCTGGTGGCCAGCGGGCTGCGGGTGGGCTCTCCGGCGTGCACGACTCGGGGGTTCGGCGTCGAGGAGTTCCGTCAGGTCGGGCGGTTGATCGGCGAGGTCGTGCATCATATCGACGATCCGGCGGTCCTCGATCGCGTGGCGGAGGAGGTCCGTTCGCTGGCCCAGCGCTTCCCCGTGCCCGCCTGATCGCGCCGTCACCACCTGCCATTGAGCCCCCTTCTCCCGAGCCCGGGAGAGGGGGGGCTGGGGGATAAGGGCCGTTTTCCCTCGGTTGACGATCAGGGAGATGGCTTGCGTCGGGCGACACGCGGGGCGTTCCCATCTCTCGGTTTCCATCGCTGACTGTTGGAAAAGCCTTGACCATCCCGGCGGCGCGTTTGTCAATTGGGGGAGACCTGAGTATAATAGAGGCGAGATGTGGGCGATTAGCTCAGATGGCTAGAGCGCTACGTTGACATCGTAGAGGTCACTGGTTCAAGTCCAGTATCGCCCACCAGGACAAGCCCGGCGAGATCGTCGGGCCTCATTTATACGGAAAGCGTTGATCGGGACGAGTACACGGGAAGCTGGCGTCAGAGAGGGAAGGTCGTCGGCTGAGAGCCTTCCCCGCAGAGCCCCGTGGAAAACCCCCCGAGAGCGGTTCCCTGAAATCGTGAGAGAGTAGGGGAGCCCGGGTGGCGCCGTTACCCGCCTGAGAGGGATCGCCCCGGTGGCGATCTGAAATTGGGTGGAACCGCGAGGACCCCTCGCCCCAAGGGCGGGGGGTTTTGTTCGTGGAGGAGTTCTTAATCATGGGCTTTCGGTGAGGACGATCGCCGGCGCCCAGTTCCTAAAGGAGATGGGACATGGCTGGGAAGAAGGGGAATCATCGAGAGCAGGATGAGTTCTTGTATAAGCTGCGTCATTCCACCGCACATGTGATGGCTGGCGTCGTGCTGGAGATGTTCCCGGAGGGAAAGATCGCCATCGGCCCTCCCATCGAGAATGGGTTCTACTACGACTTCGATCTGCCGCGTTCGCTCACGCCGGAGGATCTGGTGGAGATCGAGGACCGAATGCGGAAGGTGATCGAGGCCGATTATCCATTTGAGCGGCGCGTGATCTCTCCCGAGGAGGCGCGCGCGTTGTTCCGCGACCAGCCGTATAAGCTGGAGCTGATCGAGGATATCCTGGAGTCGGGCACGGACGAGTATGGCGAGAAGGCGGATGGTAATACGGAACTGACCACCTATCGCCATGATGGCTTTGAGGACCTTTGCCGTGGCCCGCATTTGGAACGCACGGGGCAGATTCCCAAGGATGGGTTCAAGCTGCTGAACGTGGCGGGTGCCTACTGGCGTGGCGACGAGCGGCGCCCCATGCTCCAGCGCATCTACGGCACGGTCTGGCCCAGCAAGGAGGAGCTGGATCGGTACCTGGCCTGGCTGGAGGAGGTGGAGCGACGGGATCACCGCCGGTTGGGCCGGGAGCTGGATCTCTTCTCCATCCACCCGGACCTGGGGGGCGGCCTGGTGCTGTGGCATCCTAAGGGGGGCATGATTCGCAAGGTGGCCGAGGACTTCTGCCGGGCGGAACATGAGAAGGCCGGGTACGACTTCGTGTACTCCCCGCATATCGGGCGCAGCAAGCTATGGCAGACCAGCGGTCACCTCGAGTTCTTCCGAGAGAACATGTACGCGCCCATTGAGATCGATGGGCAGGAGTACTACCTGAAGCCCATGAACTGCCCCTTCCATATCCTGATCTACAAGAGTCAGCTGCGCTCCTATCGGGATCTGCCGCTGCGGTTCGCCGAGTGGGGGACGGTATATCGCTATGAGCGGGGCGGTGTTCTGCACGGCCTGCTGCGCGTGCGAGGCTTCACCCAGGATGATGCCCACATCTTCTGCCGCCCGGACCAGATGCCGGAGGAGATCGACCGGGTGTTGAACTTCTGCCTGCATATCCTGCGCTCCTTCGGGTTCACGGAGTTCAACGCCTATCTTTCCACCCGGCCGGAGAAGGCGGTGGGGGCGCCCGAGCAGTGGCGGGACGCCGAGGCCGCGTTGGAGAGGGCGTTGGAGCAGGCGGGTATCCCGTTCGAGATCGACGAGGGCGGTGGCGCCTTCTATGGGCCCAAGATCGATCTGAAGATCAACGACGCGATCGGCCGTGAATGGCAGCTCAGCACCATCCAGTTCGACTTCAACCTGCCTGAGCGGTTTGACATGACCTTCATCGGGGAGGATGGGAAGGAACACCGGCCGTACATGATCCATCGGGCGCTGCTGGGCTCCATGGAGCGGTTCTTCGGCGTATTGATCGAGCACTACGGCGGCGCCTTCCCCGTGTGGCTGGCGCCGGTCCAGGCCCAGCTGATCCCCATCGCCGACCGCCATGTGGCGTACGCCGATCAGGTCGCGGAGCGGCTGCGAGCTGCGGGGATCCGGGTCCAGGTGAACCGGTCCACGGAGCGGATGCAGGCCAAGATCCGTGATGCCCAGCTGCAGAAGATCCCCTATATGCTGATCGTCGGCGATCGTGAGATGAAGGCCGGTGCGGTGGCCGTGCGCCTCCGCACCGGTGAGGATAAGGGGGCCATGGCGGTGGAGGACTTTCTGGACATGGCACAGCGGGTCATTCAGGAGAAGGCGCTGTTGTAGAGGGGCGCTCGTAAGTCCCTTTTCCACTTCTCATGTTTCCGTGTGATGCTATCGACATTTGACAGTCGAGCCGTTATCTGTTATAGTCTCAATTCGAGAATTGGGGTGCTTTTTCCTTTCGGCATCGGCGATTCATTCAGCTCTGAAACACACGGAAGGGTAGGTACAGATTAGCACCAGAACGACGCGAGTCAATGAGGAAATCCGTGCCCGTGAGGTACGGGTGATCGACGAGAACGGGCAACAGTTGGGCATCATGCCGACGCGAGAGGCCCTCGCGATGGCACAGGAACGTGGCCTGGATCTCGTCGAGGTTGCGCCGAACGCGACGCCGCCCGTCTGCCGCATGCTCGACTTTGGCAAGTATCAGTACGAGCGCGCCAAGCGAGCGCGAGAGGCCAGACGGGCGCAGAAGCGGATCGAGATCAAGGAGATCCGCCTACGGCCGAAGACGGGTGAGCATGACATCGCCTACAAGCTGCGGGATGCTCGCCGGTTCCTTCAGAGCGGCGCGAAGGTGAAAGTCCGGGTGCGATTTCGCGGTCGCGAGATCACCCATTTGGACGTCGGTCGTGAGCTGCTAGATCGCATCGCGGAGGAGTTGTCGGATATCGCCGTGATCGAGCAGCGGCCCAGCTTGGATGGGCGGAGCCTTCTGATGGTCCTGGCGCCTAGTCAGAGTCAGAAGTGACGCTGACGGCGGCCGTGACTGCCAAACGCCAGGGGGCCTGACGCAGGTCCCCTGTTTTTCTGAGGGGGAATGGACATGCCGAAGATCAAGACGCACAAGGCGACAGCGAAGAGGTTTCGACTCTCCGGTAGTGGAAAGCTGCTTCGCATGAAGCAGGGGAAGGGGCACCTGCGCCGCAAGAAGCCGCGGCGGGTCAGGGCCATGTACGATGACACGATCACCGTCGAGCATGCTGGCGTTCGACGCCGCGTCGTCCGACTGGCGCCGTACTTGAAGAAGCATCGATAAAGCACGAATGGGAGCCGAGGGGTAACGATGACGAGAGTGAAGGGTGGCGTGGTGACGCGACGTCGCCACAAGAAGGTGTTGAAGCAGACCAAGGGCCAATTCGGCGCGCGCCATCGGGTGTTCCGTCGTGCAAACGAGGCTTTGCTCCACTCCCTTGAGTATGCCACTCGGGATCGGCGCAATCGCAAGCGGGACTTCCGCCGGTTGTGGATCACGCGGATCAACGCGGCCGCTCGTCAGAACGGGCTGTCCTACAGCCAGTTCATCTATGGATTGCGGCAGGCCAGCGTGGCGTTGGATCGCAAGATCCTGGCGGACTTGGCTGTGCATGACGATCAGGCCTTCGCCAAGGTAGCCGAGGTGGCCAAGGCGGCTTTGTCGTCCTGAGGATGATCACCAGCCTCGCCAACGAGAAGGTGAAATATGTTCGCTCCCTGAAGCGCCGCCGTGTGCGTTATCGGGAGGGGCGTTTCTTTGTCGAAGGCGTGCGCCTGGTCAAAGACGCGTGGGAAGCGGGGATAACCCCCGCTTTCGTCTTTTATGAGCCCGATTTGATGGATCGGCCAGAGGTGCGGACGCTGCTCTCGGCGATGCAGGCGGCCGGCGTGCCGTGTCTGGCGGTGTCGGACCGTGTGCTGAGAGCCGTCAGCGACACGGTGACGCCGCAGGGGATCGTGGCCGTGCTGCCCATGCCGGAGATGCGGCCTCCTGCACGCTCGGACCTGGTGTTGATCCTGGATGGCGTGCGAGATCCCGGAAACCTGGGGGCTATCCTGCGCGTGGCGGCCGGCGCGGGCGTGGGACAGGTGTGGATGGCGCCGGGCACCGCCGACCCGTTCAGCCCGAAGGTCGTGCGGGCGGGGATGGGGGCCCACTTCCGGCTATCGCTGGCCTGGGGGACCTGGGAGCACATCCGGCGTGCCGTGGAGGGATACCGGGTCTGGCTGGCGGACGCCTCCGGCGAGCGGCTGTACGACGAGGTGGACTGGTCCCTGCCCAGCGCCCTGATCATGGGCGGTGAGGCGGCCGGCGCCGGCGAGGAGGCCAGGCGGCTGGCTGTGGGGCGTGTGCGCATCCCGCTGGCCGACGGCGTGGAGTCGTTGAACGTGGCCGTGGCGACTGGCGTGATCCTGTTTGAGGCGGTGCGCCAGCGGCGTCACCGCCGAACGGTTTGACGGGGCCTGGGCCGTGGGTTACAATGACGACTGCGAACGAGGATATACGGGGGGAGATCTGTGCCGCTGATTACGATGACCACCGACTTCGGCTTGAGCGATGGATACGTGGGGATCATGAAGGGGGTCATCCTGGGGATCGTCCCGGATGCCACCATCGTGGATATCACCCACGATATCCAGCCTCACGCCATCTCCCAGGCTGCCTTCGTGATCGCCGCGGCGGCCCCGTATTTTCCCCCGGGCACGGTCCATCTGGTGATCGTGGACCCGGGCGTGGGGAGCGAGCGACGGGCGATCGCCGTGCAGATGAAGAAGACGTTCTTCGTCGCCCCGGATAACGGCGTGTTGACGCATGTGTTGCGTCCCTTCACCGGGGATCCCAACCCGGTGAAGATCGTCCAGTTGACGCGCCGTAAGTACTGGCTGTCCAAGGTGAGCAGCACCTTCCATGGTCGTGACGTCTTTGCTCCGGTGGCGGCCCATCTGGCAGCGGGAGTGCCCCTCAACAAACTGGGCAAGCCCATCGATGATCCGGTGCTCCTCGATCTCCCTCGGCCCCGTCAGCGGGCGGATGGCGTTTTGGAAGGGCATGTCATTTACGTGGACCGTTTTGGCAACCTGGTTACCAATATCCCCGCTGCGTGGCTGGGGGATTCCATGCAATGGCGCGTGGAGGTGGCCGGTCGTGCCGTCGAGCGCATCCACGTCACCTATGCGGACGTGCGACGTGGGCAGCTGCTGGCGCTGATCGGCAGCTCGGGGATGCTGGAGCTCTCCGTGCGGGAGGGGAGCGCGGCGCTCATGTTGGGCGCCGGCGAGGGGGCGCCCGTGACCGTGTGGCCGACCGGCGAGTAGGGAACGGATATGGCGCATTTCGTCATTCACGGTGGATATCCACTCAACGGTGAGGTCGTTCCCAGCGGCAACAAGAACGCCGCTTTGCCCCTGTTAGCGGCGAGCCTGCTGACCGACGAGCCGGTGACCCTGCACAACATCCCCCGGATCGGGGATGTGCTCACCATGCTCCAGTTGCTGGAGATGTTGGGTGTGGAGATCCAGGATGATGGGAGCCACACCATTCGATTGCAGGCCCGGCGGATCACCAGCACGGCCCCGGATGCGGAGCTGTTCAGCCTGATCCGGGGATCCATCACCCTGTTGGGCCCGATGCTGGCCCGGGCGGGTCACGTGGCCCTTCCCATGCCGGGCGGCGATCGGATCGGCCGGCGGCGAATCGACACCCACGTGCTGGCGATGCGGGAGCTGGGCGCCCGATACGCCTACAACGATCGGCTGGAGATGACGGTGGACCGGTTGCGGGGGGCTGATGTCCTGCTGGACGAGGCGAGCGTTACCGCAACGGAGAACGCCATCATGGCCGCCGTCCTGGCCGAGGGGACCACGATCCTGCGCAACGTCGCAAGCGAGCCTCATGTGCAGGACCTGTGTCATTTCCTGAACGGTCTGGGGGCGCGCATTCAAGGGATCGGCAGCAATACGCTGGTCATTGAGGGCGTGTCCTCGCTGCGAGGAGGGGAGTTCACCATCTCCCCGGATTATATCGAGATCGGATCGTTCATCGGGCTGGGCGCCGTCACGGAGGGCACGCTGCGCATTCGAAACGTGGTGCCCGATCAGATCCGCATGATCCTGATGGTCTTCCGGGATCGATTGGGGGTGCGCCTGCATCTGGACGGCTCCGATCTGGTCATCGAGGATAAGCAGGACCTGCGGATCCTGCCCGACCTCGGCGGTGCCGTGCCCAAGATTGATGACGCCCCCTGGCCCGCGTTCCCGGCCGATCTCATCTCCATCGCCCTGGTCGTCGCCACGCAGGCCCGGGGCACCGTTCTCATCCATGAGAAGATGTTCGAGAGCCGGTTGTACTTCGTCGATCGGCTCATTTCCATGGGGGCCCAGATCATCCTGTGCGATCCACATCGGTGCGTGGTTGTGGGGCCGACGCCGCTCCATGGGGCGTCTATGAGCAGCCCGGACATTCGGGCGGGCATGGCGCTGTTGATCGCCGCTCTGTGTGCCCAGGGCGAGAGCGTGATCGGCAACATCAGCCAGATCGATCGCGGATATGAGCATATCGATCACAAGTTGCAGGCGCTGGGAGCTCGCCTGAGCCGGGTGGAGGACTGAAGGCATAAACGTGGAGATGGCTTCATGAGTGATGACCTGTTCGAACCCTCTCCGGCCGTTCTGAGCGGGGACACGGCCGATATCTACTTCATTCGTTCCAAGCGGATCCTGGAGGCGGAGGGGCTCTCCCCGACGGTGACGATGGAGATCTTCTCGACCGGCGCGGGTCTGTTGTGCGGCATGCGTGAGGTGCATGCGCTCCTGCGCCGCGTGCTACCCCGTGAGGCGAAGGTGTGGTCGCTGGACGAGGGCATGTGGGTGGACACGAAGGAGGTCGTCTTGCGGATCACCGGTCCGTACCCCTCCTTCGCCATCTACGAGACGGCCATGCTGGGGATTCTGGCCCACGAGACGGGATGGGCTACGGCGGCTCGGGCGTGTGTGGAGGCGGCGGGCGACATCCCGGTCATCTCCTTTGGGGCCCGGCATGTGCACCCTGACGTGGCCGCCCGCATGGAGTACGCCGCGCTGGTGGGCGGTTGTGCGGGCTGTGCGACCCCGGCCGGCGCCCGGTTGGCCGGCATCGAGCCGTCGGGTACGTTGCCTCATGCCCTGATTCTGTGCTTCGGAGACACGGTGGCGGCGACCGAGGCCTTTGATCGCCACATCGATCCCTCGGTGCGGCGGATCGCGCTGGTGGACACCTTTAAGGATGAGGCGGAGGAGGCCCTGCGGGTGGCGGCCGCCATGGGAGATCGGCTGTGGGGGGTGCGGTTGGACACCCCGGCGGAGCGAGGCCGGGTCACCCCGGACCTGGTGAAGGAGGTGCGGGCCCGCCTGGATCAGGCGGGATACCAGCACGTGCGCATCGTGGTCAGCGGGGGCCTGGACCCCGAACGCATCCGCCTGTTCCGTTCACAACAGGCGCCGGTGGACGCCTTTGGCGTCGGCTCGGCGATCTCCGGGGCGCGCCCCATCGACTTCACGGCGGATATCAAGGAGATCGAGGGGAAGCCGGTGGCCAAGCGCGGCCGTATCCCCGGCATCACGCCCAACCCACGCCTGCAGGAAGTGGACCTGTGGAAGGGATGAAATTCGGCTTCGGGGTCGCTGCCGTGGTGAGACGATGGAGGTGGGACGTAAGCTGGAGGCCGGGGAAAGCGCCCCGGCCTTTCTTTATTCGCGGCAGGGTCTGGGCTGGAGCTGGGGAGATTGGGGCGCAGCCCCCCCAACCGTACTGGGTACGCTATCCGATGCGCCGACTTCGGGCGTGATCGATGGACCTGTGTTACAATGGAGGTGCTATGGAGACGCCAGAGATGACGAACGGGGTTCCGACGCAGCGGTTGCCCTTCATCACCGAGGACTTGCCCGGCATCGGGGGGGAGATCAAGGCGGAGCCCGCCCACTTCGTGGTCGAGGAGATCCCCCTGTACGAGCCGGTGGGCGAGGGTGAGCACGTCTATGTGCGCCTGACCCGTGAGGGGTGGACGACGCGCGCGCTGCAACGGCAACTCATGAAGTTGTTCCACCTGCGCGAGGTGGACGTCGGATGCGCCGGATTGAAGGACAAGCACGCCCGTGTGACGCAGACCTTTTCCATGTTGCTGCGGGACGTGGATGAGGAGACGGTGGCCCAGCGCATCCAGGAGGTGTTGCCGGTTCAGGTGGAGTGGGTGCGTCGGCATCGGAATAAGCTGCGGGCCGGGCATCTGTTGGGGAATCGCTTCCGCATCGTGGTGCTGCACCCGGAGCCGGGCGCGCTCGCCCTGGCCCGGGAGATCGCGGCGGCGCTCCGGGAGCGTGGCCTTCCCAACTACTACGGCGCGCAGCGCTTCGGCGTGAACGGCGACAATGCCCAGCGCGGGCGAGAGGTGCTGTTCGGGCGTGGCCCGCGGGAGCGTTGGCTGCGTCGGCTTCTGCTCTCGGCCTACCAGGCCGCGTTGTTCAACGTCTGGCTGGCGGAGCGTCTCCGGCGAGGTTGGTTCGATCGCCTGTTGACCGGCGATATCGCCAAGAAGATGGACACGGGCGGCCTGTTCCAGGTGGAGGATGAAGAGGCGGAAGAGCCCCGGTTCCGGCGATGGGAGATCACCTATACCGGCCCCATTTACGGCGCTCGCATGCGCTGGGCGTCCGGCCAGCCCGGTGAGCTGGAGCGGGAGATCCTGGAGTCGGCCGGCGTGACCGTGGAGATGTTGCGTCGGGCGAGGCTGGATGGCAGCCGGCGCACCGCCCGATTGCTTCTGAGCGATCTACAGATCGAGCCGCATCCGGATGGGCTGTTGTTCACCTTCTCACTGCCCAAAGGCGGGTATGCCACGACGGTCTTGCGTGAGTTCATGAAAACGGAGACCTTTTTGCCTGAGGAGTGAGCGGGGGACGTTAGGGGGAGAGGATGAGCTGGACGCGTCGATTGCCGTTGTTTCCTCTGCGTACCGTGCTGTTTCCCGGGATGGTGCTCCCCTTGCACGTCTTGGAGGAGCGCCACCGGCGTATGATCGACGATTGCCTGGCTGCGGGTGGGGAACTCGGTGTGGTGTTCACCGCCCGGGGGGAGAGGACTCCGCCGGAGCCCCATGAGATTGGCACGGCCGCCCGGGTGACGCACGTTGAGCGGCCGGATGCGGAGCGCATGGACATCATCACGGTGGGGCAGCAGCGGTTCCGGATTCTGACCTTGCATCACGATCGCCCCTACCTGGTGGGGGAGGTGGAGTTTGTCCCCTTGAGCGGAGGGGACACAGTGGAGGCCGAGCGGCTGGCCGCCCAGGTGCGCCCCCGGATCGGCCGCTACATCGAGCTGCTGGCGCAGGTGGTGGGAATTGACATAAGTGTAACGGATGTTCCAGAGGATCCCGTGCGGCTGGCCTATATGACGGCCATCGCCCTTCAGCTGCCCGAGGAGGACAAGCAGGAGTTGTTGGCGACCCCGGATGTCCGCATGCTGCTGACGCTTGAGGGCCGGATCCTGGGACGGGAGGAGGCGTTGCTGCGGTTCGCTGCGCGCACGCAGAAGGCGCAGGATCGGCTGGTCACGGGGGCGACTCATTACCTGTACAGGAATTAGCTTGCGGATCTCCCTGAAAGCGCGATGGGAGGCCCTCGGCCGGGCGGCTGGGGGCTTTCGCCTTTGTAGGAAGGGAGCTCTGCCGGGCACCATCCCAGCGAGTGGAGCTCTCACGCGCCACCTGCGGCAGCGTGGGGCTGCCGCTAGTGATTCTCGCCTGCAGGGGATAGCAATGGTGCCGTGACTCCGGGGAGAGGGGCCTGGCTTGATCGTGGAAGCACTTGCCAAGCGCGGATATTGCGTGTTACAATGTTGATGCAAGCCATCCAAAAGAGGTTGCTGCGTGATTCGTCCCTTTGTGCTAAGAGACAGTCTCTTGGTACGCCGGTTGCAGAGACGTGGCGTACAACTGGATATGGATCGGGCGTTGATTCACGCTCGGTCGCCTTTGTGGCTTGCGCTCACGACCCCGATCCCGTGGCAGATGAACGGCGTGGCCACGTATGTGCTGCGCTCCCGTCTGCGGGATCGGAAGCTGGAGGGGTTCATCCAGGTTCAGAAGCGGTGGGGGCGTGCCGAGGCGAGCTTGACCTTCCTTGCGCCCGATCTGGGGGCGGAGCACGCGGTGGAGATCTGGCGGAGGTTGTTGCATCATTGCTGTCAGAAGGCCGGAGAGAACGGTGTGCAGCGCCTGTACGCCTCGCTGCCCGATGATGTCGAGGAGTTAGGTGTATTCCGTGATGCCGGCTTCAGCCTGTATGCCCGGGAGGAGATCTTCCGGCTGAAATGGCCCAAGGTCTCCGGCGATCCACAGGCCGGCGGCGTTCGTCCGGCGTACGAGGCGGACGCCTGGCAGTTGAAGCGCCTGTATGCGCAGCACACGCCCCGTCTGGTCCAGCTGGCGGAGGGCGCGTTGGGGGGCGATCACGAGCCGCCGTTCCTGGTTTCGGTAGAGGGGGCCAACGTTCAGGGATATGTGGCGGTTGAGGACCAGGAGATCGTCGGGTTTGTGCAGGTGATGAGCGGTCGGGATGGGCACCTCCTGCGCCTGTGGGGCGACACAATGGACAGCATGCGCATGGCGCGCCTCTTGGGGTGGGGCATCGGGGTTGCCAGTCAGGCGCCGGTGCGCCCGGTGTATTGCGCTGTGCGAGACTACCAGGGCGGATTACAGGCCCTGTTGGAGGAGAATGGATTCGAGTACATCGGACATCGGGCTCGGCTGGTGAAGCACATCGTGCGTGCCGAGCGGGTGCCGGCCGCCAACGCCGTGTCGGCGCTGGAGCCCCGTACGGAGGCCGTCACCACCGTCTCCGGCCTGCAAACGGGCTCGAACGGCGGCGAGCATCCGGCCCCGGCTTACTCAGAGGAGCAACCGGCCGGCATCGCCGTGGCTGAGTCGCATTGATGGATTTCCTGCCAGGGAAACTGCCCACGGCAGCGGGAGGTGAGTTCCTCCGGGTCTTCCCGGGCGTGAGCTCTTTGACAGCAAGATCATATATCTGGGTTTTGCGAGGTGATGATAAGCGGTGAAGCAGCAGAAGATCACGGATGATCTGGACGCCTTGTTGGCCGTGCTCCCGCCTCATATCGAGGCATCCTTGCGCGAGGCCAATCGAGGCGACGAATTGATCGAAGTCGTTATGGATTTAGGGCGTCTCCCGGAGGCGCGTTTCACGGATCGGGAGATCACGTTAAGCGATAAAGAGATCACGGAACAGGATCTGCAGTACGTCGTTGATCGGATCGGTGAGTTTACGGACGATAATCGGGCCGGCATTGAGCGGACGCTGCATCGCATCTCGGCCATTCGCAATCGTAAAGGGCGCATCGTCGGGTTGACATGCCGGGTGGGCCGCGCGGTATACGGCACCATCGACATCGTTCAGGACATCATCGAGTCGGGCAAGAACATCCTCTTGCTGGGGCGGCCGGGCGTCGGGAAGACGACGATGCTCCGCGAGGCGGCGCGCGTGTTGGCCGAGAAGAAGCGCGTCGTGATCGTCGACACGTCCAACGAGATCGGCGGCGACGGCGATATCCCGCATCCGGCGATCGGTCGTGCCCGGCGTATGCAGGTGGCGACCCCCTCGCTTCAGCATGAGGTGATGATCGAGGCCGTCGAGAACCACATGCCTGAGGTCATCATCATCGATGAGATCGGGCGTGAGCTGGAGGCGGCGGCCGCCCGCACCATCGCCGAGAGGGGGGTGCAGCTCATCGGCACCGCTCATGGGAACACGTTGGAGAATCTCCTGATGAACCCCACTCTGTCCGACCTGGTGGGGGGCATCGAGAGCGTGACCTTGAGCGATGAGGAGGCCCGGCGGCGCGGTACGCAGAAGTCCGTGCTGGAGCGGCGAGCCCCGCCCACCTTTGATGTGCTGATCGAGATCCAGGACCGCCAGCATCTGGTCGTGCACCACGATGTGGCGGCCGCCGTGGATGCCCTGTTGCGCGGGCGAGACCTGCAGCCCGAGATCCGCTATCGGGATTCCGAGGGCAAGGTGCATATCGAGAGCGCTCCCAAGCCCGCCGAGCAGCCTCGGGATCGCGGCGTCACGCTTCCCTGGCTCTCCGAGCGGCCCGCGGCCGCCTCCGCTCCGCCGGCGCGCACCGTGCGCATCTATCCATATGGCATCGGCCAGAATCGGCTCCGGCAGGCGGCGGCCAACCTGCACGTTCCCATCGTCATCGCCAGGGATCTGAAGGACGCCGACGTGGTGATGACCCTGAAGAACTACTATCGTAAGCGGCCGCAGCCCATCGCCGAGGCGCAGCGGCGGGGGATCCCGGTGTACGTGCTGCGTTCCAACACGGTGACGCAGATGGAGTCGAGCCTGGCGGACATCTTCCAGATCCCCGCCAAGCCGACGGACACGCTGGCGGAGGCCATCGCCGAGGCGCAGGAGGCCATCCGCAAGGTCCTCAACGGCGCCCCGGCCGTGGATCTACGCCCGCAATCGGCGGAGGTGCGACGTCAGCAACATCAACTGGCCCGTGCCGCCAACCTGGTCTCCCACAGCTATGGACGTGAGCCCTTCCGGCACGTCCGCATCTATCGGGAGTGACCGTGGGGATCTTCATCTCCTTTGAGGGGCCGGATGGCAGCGGCAAGACGACGCAGATCAACCTGCTGGGGCGGTGGCTGCGCGAGCTCGGCTATGACGTGTTGATCACGCGGGAGCCCGGCGGGACGGAGATCGGCGATCGCATCCGGGCGATCCTGTTGGACCCGTCGCATACGGAGATGTGCCCCGAGGCGGAGGTGCTGTTGTTCTCGGCCGCCCGGGCCCAGATCGTGCGGGAGGTCATTCGCCCTCATCTGGACGGGGGGGGATGGGTGCTGTGCGATCGGTACGCTGACTCCACGTTGGCGTATCAGGGATATGGGCGGGGACTGAACCTGGAGATGCTGCGCGTCATCACGGAGTTCGCCACGGATGGGTTGAAGCCGGATCTCACCGTCTGCCTGGATCTCCCGGTGGAGGAGGGTTTGAGGCGACGGCGTCAGGCCAGGGGCGCGGAGTGGAATCGGCTGGATGCGGAGCAGCTGGCCTTTCATCGTCGTGTGCGCCAGGGGTATCTGGATATGGCGGCCGCCGATCCGGGGCGGTGGCTGGTGCTGGACGCGCGGCAGCCCATCGATGTCTTGCAGCGGGTCATCCGGGAACGGTTGGCGAGGCGCTTTCACATGCCCGCCCGAGCCGTCGATGCGACAGAAGGGAGTGTGGCATCATGAAACTCATTATGGCTATCGTGAACTCGGACGACTCTCGCGGGCTGATCGATCGTTTGCTGCGGCGTGGGTTCAGCGCAACCGTGATCAGCACTACGGGGGGGTTCCTGCGGGAGGGCAACGCGACCATCTTCATCGGCACGGAGGATCACAAGGTGGACGAGTGCCTGCGCATCATCCGGGAGAGTTGCCATACCCGCACCCAGTACGTTACTCCCCTGCCGCCGGTCATGGAGCCCGGAGAGCTGCAGATCCCCACGCCGGTGGAAGTGCAGGTGGGTGGAGCCACGGTCTTCGTCATGAACGTGGAGCGCTTTGAGAAGTTCTAACGTGGGATATGTTACGGGCACCGACCTCGGTGCCCGTCCGCCTGCCTTCTCCACGCTGTTCAGCCGGCCCGCGTGCCTCTAGAGATCATCGTCTACGGAGCCAATGCCGAAGTCCGATCCACTATCCCAATCGCCTCCACCCCCGGCCAGGTCCGGCATCTCTTTTTCGATCTCTTCCGGGCTTTCGCCTGCTTCTAGGCGTTCCACGACCTCGTTGAACTCATCGCCCAGATCCTCGCCCAGCTCCTGGCTCATCTTGCGCATCCAGCGCCCGATGGACCGCGGGTCGTTCTCATCCAGATCGCCCAGGAAGTCGGGATCGGCCAGATCCTCCAGACGGCTCTCCTCGGAGCGCAACGTGTTCACCCGGGAGACCAGACGGGTGAGATCCCGGCTTCCGCAGCGGGGGCACTTGGGATTCCCGCGCTCCGCCTCCGAGAAGCTGCGCCATAGCAAACTGACCCGGCGGCCACAGTGGTGGCAGCGGTATTCATAGATCGGCATGGCGACCTCCCGAACGCATGAGGATGGGATAGCTGGATGGTTCAGATCATGGGATAGTGCGGTGTGAGCGCTTGGGATTATACCGAACGGGAGGACGCACGGCAAACGGAGGGTGTACCAATAGAATCGCGAGGAAGGAAGATATGACCGTCGCCGAATCGCCTGAAGAGAGCATTGATGCGCTGTATGCCAAGTTCGCCGCCCCGCGCCCGGTCCTGGTGGTGGTCTCCGGGCCCTCCGGCGTGGGCAAGGATGCCACCTTGAAGCGGATGAAGGAGCGCGGGTACCCGTTCTACTTCGTCGTCACGGCGACGACCCGGCCGCGGCGCCCCGGCGAGGTGGATGGTGTGGATTATCACTTCGTGTCCATGGCCGAGTTTGCATCCATGATCGAGCGGGATGAGTTGCTGGAATATGCCATCGTGTACGGCGATTATAAGGGGATTCCCAAGCAGCACGTGCGAGATGCGCTGGCCAGCGGCCAGGATGTGGTCATGCGCCTCGACGTGCAGGGGGCGGCCACCATTCGCAGCCTGGTGCCGCAGGCGGTGACGATCTTCCTCATGCCGGAGTCGGAGGAGGAATTGGTCGCACGCTTGCAGCAGCGAAAGGCGGATCCCCCGGATAAGCTGAAGATCCGGATCGCGACGGCCCGGAAGGAGATGTTGCGGGTACATGAGTTCGATTACGTGGTGATCAACCGCGAGGGGCAGTTGGACGAGACGGTGGATCAGGTGGTGGCGATTATCCAGGCGGAGAAGCATCGGGTGGATTGGGAGCCGGTGGTCCTATGAGCACGCTTTCCACAGGTGAGCAGAGCCGGCCCGCCGAAGCGCGCCCCGTGGCGAGCCCCGTTGTCCTCCCCCTGAGTCGCCCGCTGTGGAGCCCCATTCTCCTGGCCGTGAATGTGATCATCTGGCTGGTCATGATGGTCATCAGCGCCCGGCAGGCCGGCGGTCTACTGTCGGTGGGGCTGGACGTGAGCAGCCAGGTGCTGGTTATGTTCGGCGCCAAGGTGAACGCGCTCATCGCCACGGGGCAGTATTGGCGGCTGTTTACCGCCAACTTCCTGCACGTCAGCCTGTTTCACCTGCTGTTTAACAGCTATGCGTTGTGGCAGCTGGGCAACGAGGTCGAACGGATCTACGGCCGATGGCGGTTCCTGGCGATCTATCTCCTGTCCGGGCTGTACGGGGCCGTGGCCAGCTATGCGTTGGGCTCGTACCTCTCGGCCGGGGCCTCCGGGGCCATCTTCGGCCTGGTGGGAACGCTGGTGGCCTATCTCCTCTTCCACCGGGAGCTCTTTGGGAAGCGCGGCCGGGCATATCTGAACAACATGCTCTTCATCGTGGCGGTGAACCTGTTCATCGGGGTCAGCACGCCCGGCATCGACAACTGGGGGCACATCGGTGGGCTGGTGGCCGGGTTCCTGCTGGGGCTGGCGTTGGCGCCGATCTACCGGCTGCCCGCCGACCGGTGGTATCAGGAAGGTCCCGTCACCCTGGTAGATGTGGGATCGGCGCGCCGGCGCTTCCTGGCGATCGGCCTCGCCGTGATCCTGTTGATCGCCTTGGTGGCGGCCATCACGGCCTGGCAGCGGAACACGGCGACCGTGATGGTGCTGCGCGCGGAGCAGGCGATCGAGGCGAATGACTGGGAGGCCGCCGAGCAGATGCTCCAGCGCATCGTTCAACAGGAGCCGGACCAAGCGGAGGCGCATTTCTATCTGGGAGTCGTGCAGGCTCATCAGGGACGGATCTCGGAGGCGGCGCGTCACTGGGAGCGGGCGGCCGCCCTCGATCCCACCGAGCCCAACACCGCCTGGAACCTGGCGCTGGCTTATCGAACGCTGGGGCAGCGTGAGAAGGCGATCGAACAGCTGCAGCGATATCTGTCCCTGGTGGACAACGGGCCGGAGGCCGAGCGGGCTCGGGAGCTACTCACTCAGCTGCAGCAGGGCTCCTGAACATCGTGGGCAGGTAGGTCCGCCGCGCGGCCACCGTGATCTGGGCTGGCGGGGACCACGCCCCGACCCGTCCGGCCAGATCGCGTGCCCGCACGCGAAACTCGTACGTGGTCCGGGGAAGCCCGGCGAACTGCTCCGTCCTCTCCGTGGTGCTCACCAGCCAGTCTTGCCATGTCTCGGCGCCTTCCTGGCGTACCTGCACGTCGTAGCTGGCGATGCCCGAGGCGTCATCCGCCCCCCGCCAATGCACCGGGAAGCGGGCCTCCGTCGTTCGGTGGGGCAGCAGCAGCGCGGCTCGGGGCGGCTCCAGATCGATGGACAGGGCGAGCGTCTTGCGCGTCTCCAGGCCGGCGATGTCCAGAGCCCGCACCTGGAGCGAGAGGATCCCGGGCTGGTCCACGACGATCGGCGTGGACCACTCCTGCCATGGCTGATCGTCCAATCGCCAGGTGACCGCACGGACCCCGGAGGCGGCGTCGGTGACGTTCAGGGTCACCGTGACCGGCCCCATGAACCAGCCATTATCGCCGATCTCCCCGTCGATCTGCAGCGTGACGGTGGGTGGGCGGGTGTCCACTTTTACCGGCAGCGGCGGGGATTCCCCCGTTCGGCCGTGCACGTCCTCCGCCCGGAATTGCACCCATAGCCCCTCACCCTCCCGCGGGTACATGGGGCGACAGGTCAGCGTCACGGGGGTGATCGCCCCGGCGGCGGCGTCTGCGGTGGCGGTCATCCACGCTCCCCACGTGATCCCCTGGTCCTCCGAGGCGCGGCAGGCGGACCCGGCGGGCTCGAAACCGCCGCGCGCTCGCACCGTGATGCGGACGTTGGGGCTCGTCGTGTCGGTGATCCAGTAGTTGGGGCCCGTCCCCTCCCATGAGCCCGGCCCTGGCATCTCCTCGAAGGATAGGCTCACCGGCCGTGGGTCGGAGGCGTTGCCGGCCCGATCGGATGCGACCACGGTCAGGCGTCCGGCGCGCGCCCCATCCGGCAGTGGCCATTCGCCCTGAGGGGGCTCCAGCGTGGGGTATCCGATCACCAGGACCCGGTCCAACGCCAGATCAGAGGCGCCGGTGAAGCGCACGAGGAACCGCAGCCCGTCCGGAGACGGCTGGTCGTACCAGAAGTCCACGGGTACGTCCTGGTATCGATCTGGCTCCTGGAGATGGATCCCCCGGACCTCGGCGAGCCCCAGGAGCCGGGCGCCCGCGTTGGCGGTGACCTCCAGCTGTGCGACCGTGGCGGGGGTGAGGGGCGCCCCGCTTCGCAGGCGGAATAGCGCCCGGTAAATGCGCCCTACGGGCAGCGATCTGATCGGAGGACTGG
The DNA here is from genome assembly GCA_013152435.1 of Chloroflexota bacterium. Lineage (NCBI taxonomy): Bacteria > Bacillati > Chloroflexota > Chloroflexota bacterium. The sequence continues at coordinate 39,540 of JAADGJ010000094.1, forward strand.
TCCACACGCCGTTCCTGGCGCCGGCCGCCACCCACCGGGCCCGTCCGGCGCTGGCCTCGGTGTCAGTGATGGGGCCGCCGGGAGCGCCTTCGAACGTCTCCCCTTCCCAGAGCCAACCGGCGCTGATGCCGATCCCCTGGAATCCGGCCTGTCCTGTGTCACCGCCCTGCAGGCCCAGGGTGATGGTCGGGGGAGGCCCGGTTGGCGGGAGCAGGATGGCTGTCCCCTGGGGACGATCCCGATCGACGCCCAGGCGGAGGGCGTTCTCCCCGGTGATGATGCCGGTTGCGGTCTCCGCGCTGACCGTGATGGTGGTCTCGGCGGCCAGGGAGGCGAGATCGACCGTCGCGTTCCAGCCGTCGGCGGGATCATTGTCCTCCCCGATCATCCGTCCATCCGCCCAGAAGACCACCCGGGTGATGACCTCGGAAGGGGTCGCGTTCGCGCTCAGCCGGACGCCGCTTCCATTGTAAAACCATCCACTCCAGGGGGCGGTCACGCCCAGGAGGACCGGGGCGTGTATCCCGGCGTTCCGGATCTCGACGCCCGTGTAGTAGTGGGCCAGGATCTGGAGCGCGTCCCAGCCGTATTGCGTCGCCCAGCGGTAGGCGCCCCATTGGCTGAGCCCATGGCCGTGGCCGCGCCTGGTGTACCCCAGGCTGACGGGATCGGGCACGGCGCTCAGATAGGGTGGCCCGCCGCTCACCGTCGGGTGGCCGTTATCGGCGCTGTACTGGGCGAGGATCGGGCGGCCCGCGTAGGCCAGGTATTGCCCTCGGGTGGCGGCGACGGCCGCGTCGCTGGCTGGATAGGTGGCGTCGCACATGACCTGGAAGTCGGTCCAATCCGTCACGTCGAAATCCGCCCGCCCGCGCAGCACCTGATACCAGGCGTATGTGCGGGCCGCGATGGCCTGGGCGCGCAGGACGGCCTGGGGCCAGGACGCGGGGACCTCGGCGGGGACCACGCGGCGCACGTATTCCTCGAAGGGGATCTCGTCGACGGACCAGACGGGGCGGTTCCGGCAGTGATTGTCCGGGTGATGGAGGACGCGAATGGTCTCCGGCGGGGTGTAAATCGATGAGGCCGCCAGAGGCCGGCCGGAGGGCTCGGCGGTGGTGTGGGCGGGCAGGCGAGCGATCCGCTGGGCATTTGGCTCTCCCAGCCGGTAGAGCCAGACGGCGTCACCGTTCAGGTACGCGATGGCGCGGCCGTCGGGGGACCAGCGCGGCGCGTGGGCTCCATCGCCGTCGATCCGGCGGATGGGAGTCCCCTCGCCATCGGCCAGCCACAGCTCGGATTGCCCCATCGTCTCACTTCCGGACGGCGCCCGTTCGACGACGAGCCATCGCCCGTCCGGCGAGGGACGCGGTCGCCCCAGGATCCAGCCGGAGCCGCCCAGCGAGCGGGCTAGGCGATCCGGAATCGGGCTGGCATTGGTCGCTGGGAGTGGGGCCGGATCGTCCCGAGGGAGGGTGGCGGACGGGCGCAGAGTGCCATCCAACCGGACGTATAGGTGCCTTTGAGGCGAGGCGAGGATGATGGCGTCGCCGTCGGCTGTCCACCCGAGCAGGGTCACAGGGCCTGCGATCGCCTCCCCTTGTGCGTGGGCGAGGGAGAGGAGCAACAGGGAGAGGGAGAGAGGGATCAGGGTTGCGATCAGCCAGCGGGTCGTGCGTCCCCAATGCATACGCGCCTCCGGCCTTCAATATGCCCGGGATGGGGGCTTCGGTCAAGGGGACCGTGGGGGCAGCGGCGTATCACGTGTCGTGGATGGCGCGTGTCCTCCTCCGCACGATCAGACGCATGCCCTCCCGGCCGATCACCTCGACCTCCTCGCCCTGGTCGATGGGGCCGTCCTCCGCGATCGCCTGCCACAGCTCGCCCTGCAGGAAGACCGTGCCGATCGGATCCAGCTTGCTGCGCGCCTGGGCCCGGTGGCCGATCAGCCCTTCGAAGCCGGTGGTAGGCCGCCGCCGTTGTGCTCCTATGGCCTTGGCCACCACGAAGGCGAAGAAGGCGGAGGTGGCCAGGGAGAGGGTGAGGATCGTGGGCCAGGGGACCTCCACGTCGGGCACGTTGAACAGGATGGCGGCGCCGAGCACAAAGGAGGCAATTCCTGCGACGGTTAGGATGCCGTGGGTGGGAGCTTTGATGTCCAGCAGGAACAGCACGAAGGCGAGCACGATGAAGCCCAGGCCGGTCCAGTTGGCGTCCAGCGCCCCCAGCGCGTAGAAGGCCAGCAGCAGGGCGACGGCGCCCGCGATGCCGGCGACGTATCCGCCCGGGCTTGACAGCTCGAACAGGATGGCGTTCAGCCCCAGGGTAAGCAGGATGGCGGCGATGGCCGGATTGGTGATGGTGTTGAGGAAGTTCTCCAGCGCGCCCAGGGGGATGTGGTGGACCTGCGCGTTGGCCGTGTGAAGGGTCACCTCCCGGCCGTTCACGTCCACCACCCGGCCGTCCAGCTGGCGCAGCAGATCATCTAGGTTGGTGGCGATCACATCGATCACGCCCAGCTCCAGGGCCTCGTCGGCGGTGGCCACGGCGGCCTCCTCCACGGCACGGATCGCCCATTCCGTCGCCCTCTCGCCGCGGCGTTTCGTCATGTTCTCGATGTCGGCGACCAGGTCTTGCGTGATCTTGCGTTGGATCGTCTCGCCCAGGTCCTGGCCCTCGGATCCCACCGGGCTGGCCGCGCCGATGCGCGTGCCGGGGGCCATGGCGGCGATATGGGCTGCCAACGTGATGAAGGTGCCCGCCGAGCCGGCGTGGGCACCCTTGGGGGTCACGTACACGACGATGGGGATGTTCGCGTTGCGCATGCGCCGGGTGATCTTGCCCGTCAGATCGACGGAGCCGCCGGGCGTGTCCAGCTGCAGGATCAGCGCCGTCGCGCCGTCCCGCTCCGCCTGCGCGATGCCGCGCTCGACGTAGCTCACCAGCACCGGCGTGACCGGCCCCTTGAAAGTCAGCACGTCCACATGGGGGACGCCCTGGCCCGCGACGTTTACCGTTGAGAAGAGCCAGAGCAGTAGGGCCAGCCAGTAGCCGATCCCCAGCCGTCGTTCAAGCCGTCTCATGGATCACCTCTATCCGTTCGTATCCGCTCGACATTTCCATTATATGTCATGAGGGGATCAGCGCACAAGTCCCACGGCGTCTCGGCGGTGTATCCAGGGAGCTTGGGTCGGTGACCTCCGGCCCCGCGGGGCAGGTGAGGGGCTGAAAATAGAGTTCCCCGGAGGGGCGATCGTCCATCCGAGCCACCCCAGAGATGCGGGGCCACGTTCCCGTATCGCTTGACTTGATATCAATGCCCTGCCGTTCGGACCGCCCATACTACTACCATACTACTAGATGTTGGGTGGAATTATGAATCGGGTTGCGTATATAGTGGTTTGAAGAAAGGGGGCGAGTCTCGGGGGGACGCATCGCGAGGGCTCAATTTTGCCTTCGCGGGGATTATGACGTATACTTGGACGGAGGAAAGCACTTTACAGGCAGCCGTGCCGAGGCTCTCAAGCCGAGGCGGAAGGGCTCGACCCTGGGATTTCTGCCCATCACCGCCGTGCCCCTGTTGCCTCTTTGGGAGAACGGCCAAGGGATCCGCCGGCGTTGGTCCGTGGGAACGATGACCAACGCCCTTTTGACGCGAGCAGGAGCCGTTTTTGACAAGAAATTCCCCTTATGTTAGAATCGTATATTACGATACAGAACATGTCACAGATTCGCTTTATCCTTGTATAGTCGCGTGAGGACCTTTCCTGCACCATGGACATAACCCATTCGTTTGGAGTGGGTTTTTTTGCGCGCAGAAGGAGTGGGTGGAAAGATGATGAACCGGACGAACGAGAATCTTCTTCCGCAGTATAAGTCGTACGCCAGATTGCCTGACGTATTGGATTTACCCCGGTTGATCGAGGTCCAGCTGGAATCCTTCCGATGGTTCCAGAGTGAGGGATTGCGTGAGCTGTTCGACGAGATCAGTCCGATCGTCAGCTTCAATCGGAACCTGGAGCTGCATTTTGGCGAGTTCTGGTTCGCGGAGCCCAAGTACACGGAGCAGGAGTGTCGTGATCGGGATATGACGTATTCGGCTCCGCTGTGGGTGAAGGCGAAGCTCATCAACAAGGAGACTGGTGAGATCACCGAGCAGGACGTCTTCATGGGCGATTTCCCGCTCATGACGGACGCGGGCACCTTCATCTATAATGGCGCGGAGCGCGTGGTCGTCAGCCAGTTGATCCGATCCCCGGGCGTGTACTTCACGGTGGAGGAGGATCGGACGACCGGCCGCGATCTCTGTTTTGCCAAGCTGATCCCGGCGCGAGGGGCGTGGCTGGAGTTTGAGACCTCCAAGCGCGATGTCCTGTCCGTGAAGGTGGACCGCAAGCGAAAGCTGCCCGTGACGATCCTGCTGCGGGCGATCGGCTTTGGTACGGATGACGAGATCCGGGAGCTTTTCGCCGAAGTCGACAACATGCCGGAGCATCCGTACATCGAGGCCACGCTGGAGCGCGATCCCACCTCCACGCCGGGGATCGGCGAGGAGGCTTCCAAGCAGGGCGTGGAGGCCGCCCTGTTGGAGTTCTACAAGCGGCTTCGACCGGGGGATCCACCGACCCTGGAGAATGCGCGCAACTTCCTGCAAAACCTGCTGTTCACGCCGCGTCGATATGATCTGGGACGTGTGGGACGTTACAAGCTGAATCGTCGCCTGGGGCTGGCCGTGCCGCAGACCCAGCGCACCCTGACCAAGGAGGATCTGGTCAAGGTCGTCGAGGTCATGATCCAGATCAACAACGGCGTGGACTCGGGGGATGATATCGATCACCTGGGCAATCGCCGCGTGAAGACCGTCGGCGAGCTGATCCAGAACCAGCTGCGGATCGGGTTGCTGCGCATGGAGCGCGTGGTGCGCGAGCGCATGTCCATTCGCGATCCGGAGCAGCTGAGCCCGCTGTCCCTCATCAATATCCGGCCGGTGGTGGCAGCCGTGCGCGAGTTCTTCGGCGGCTCTCAGCTCAGCCAGTTCATGGATCAGACCAATCCGCTGGCTGAGTTGACCCACAAGCGGCGCCTCAGCGCGCTGGGGCCGGGCGGGCTGAGGCGTGAGCGCGCCGGCTTCGATGTGCGAGACGTCCACCATAGCCACTACGGCCGCATCTGTCCCATCGAGACCCCGGAAGGTCCCAACATCGGGTTGATCGGCTCGCTGGCTACCTACGCCCGCGTGAACGAGTTCGGCTTCATTGAGACGCCCTATCGCCGTGTGCTCAGCGAGGTTCCCAACGAGCCCTCCCGGCTGGTCAACCGCACTTTGCGTGAGGACGTCGTCGACCCGGACACCGGCGAGGTCGTGGCCGAGGCGGGCACCATCGTGGACGAGGCGCTGGCCGAGCGCATCGCCGCGTTGCGGGACCAGTTGCCCATGATCAAGGTGCGGCCGTTTGCGACCAACGAGATCGTGTACCTCACCGCGGATGAGGAGGAGCGTCACTCCATCGCCCAGGCCAGCACGCCGTTGAACGAGCGGGGCGAGTTCATGAACCCCCGCGTGTCCGTCCGCCGCAGCGATCGGTTCCTCTTCGAGTCGCCGGAGCGGGTGGATTACATGGACGTGTCCCCCAAGCAGATCGTCTCCGTGTCGGCCGCGTTGATCCCCTTCCTGGAGCATGATGACGCCAACCGGGCGTTGATGGGGTCGAACATGCAGCGCCAGGCGGTGCCCCTGCTGCGTCCGGAGGTGCCGCTGGTGGGCACCGGCATGGAGCGCCAGGCCGCGCTGGATTCCGGACAGGTGGTGACGGCCAAGAACCCCGGTGAGGTGGTCAGCGTCACCTCCAGCGAGATCGTGATCCTGGAGGAGGATGGCACCCGCCGGACGTACTCGTTGCGCAAGTTCAACCGCTCGAACCAGTCCACCTGTATCGACGAACGGCCGGCCGTGGTCAAGGGGCAGTGGGTAGAGGCCGGCGATGTGTTGGCCGACTCCAGCTCGACCGAGGCGGGGCGGTTGGCTCTGGGACAGAACGTGTTGTGCGCCTTCATGAGCTGGGAGGGCGGCAATTACGAGGATGCCATCCTGATCTCCGAGCGATTGGTGCGAGAGGATAAATTCTCCTCGATTCACATTGAGAAGCACGAGGTGGAGGCCCGGGATACCAAGTTGGGCCCCGAGGAGATCACCCGGGATATCCCCAACGTGGGGGAGGATGCGCTGCGGAACCTGGACGAGGAGGGGATCATCCGCATCGGCGCGACGGTGGGCCCGGGCGACATCCTGGTCGGGAAGATCACACCCAAGGGCGAGACGGAGCTGAGCCCCGAGGAGAAGCTGCTCCGAGCCATCTTCGGCGAGAAGGCGCGTGAGGTGAAGGATTCCTCCCTGCGCCTGCCGCACGGTGAGCATGGCAAGGTGGTGGACGTCAAGGTGTTCTCCCGGGATGAGTACCGGGATATGCCCGCGGGCGTGGAGAAGATGGTGCGCGTGTCGGTGGCCCAGCGACGTAAGCTCAGCGCGGGCGATAAGATGGCCGGTCGCCATGGCAATAAGGGCGTGATCTCCAAGATCGTGCCCATTGAGGATATGCCCTTCCTGGAGGACGGCACGCCGGTAGATATCATCCTGAACCCGTTGGGCGTGCCCGCCCGTATGAACATCGGTCAGGTGCTGGAGACACATCTGGGGTGGGCGGCCGAGCGCCTGGGCTTCCACGTGATCACGCCGGTGTTTGATGGCGCCAAGGAGGATGAGATCGAGGCCGAGCTGGCGCGGGCCTGGCTGATCGACAAGGCGTGGCAGGAGATCACCGACCGGGCCTGGATGCGTGTGAAGGAGCTGGAGCTGCCCGAGGACTACCTGCGGGACGACGAGGAGGCGCGCATCCTCTATATCCTGGAGTGGCTGTCCGATCGCTCCGAGTATGATTTGGAGCGCATCCGCCAGGATCGAGTGTACGCCCGTCGTGTGGTGTTGCGGGAGTGGCTCCGGGAGCGGGGCTACGATCCCGATGCTGTGCTGTCCTTTGAGGATGATCCCCGGCCGGCCGAGGAGCGGCGGCAGGTGGACGAGCGCGCCCGCCTGGTCTGTTGGCGGGAGTGGTTGCAGCACCACGGCGTGGACGCCTCGCAGGTGCCCGATGAGGAGCTGCGGGAGTTCGCCGAGAAGACCAGCCAGGAGATCGGCTGGCCGCTGCCGACCACGGGCAAGCAGAAGCTGTACGACGGCAAGACGGGCGATCCCTTCGATCAGCCTGTGACCGTGGGGATCATCACGATGATGAAGCTGGCTCACCTGGTGGAGGACAAGGTGCATGCCCGCTCGACGGGCCCCTACAGCCTGGTCACGCAGCAGCCTCTGGGCGGCAAGGCCCAATTCGGCGGCCAGCGCTTTGGCGAGATGGAGGTGTGGGCGCTGGAGGCGTACGGAGCGGCCTACACCCTTCAGGAGATGTTGACCGTGAAGTCGGACGACGTCGCCGGCCGCGTGAAGACGTACGAGGCCATCGTCAAGGGCGAGCCCATCAGCCCGCCGGGCATCCCGGAGTCGTTCCGGGTCCTGGTGAAGGAGCTGCAGTCGCTGGGCCTGGCCGTAGAGGTGATCAACGAGCAGAAAGAGGTGGTCCAGTTCGGTCGGGAGGATGTGGAAGAGCGCCTGCCCAAGTTGGGCTTTAGCCTGAGTGTACCCGGCCCTATGGCGGGATACGAGTGATCTGAGATGCCCCGCCCGGTTATCCAGCCGGGCGGGCGTCGGCGTGTTCACGAGTTCTCTGTGTGGTGGCCGTTGACTTTGGATGGAAGCAGGTGTGCTTTGCATCGCGGTGGGTTTGCTCATCGGGCGTGGATGAGCCTGTATAGGCCGGACGCCCGGGCCGAAGCGATGGAAGCGCAAGGGGGTAGAAACGGTGAAGGTTAACGATTTCAACGCCATTCGGATTTCGCTCGCCTCTCCCGAACAGATTCGGGAGTGGTCTCACGGTGAGGTATTGAAGCCGGAGACCATCAATTACCGGACTTTGCGGCCGGAGCGAGATGGCCTGTTCTGCGAGCGTATTTTTGGGCCGACGAAGGACTGGGAATGCTATTGCGGAAAGTACAAGCGAGTTCGCTATAAGGGGATCGTTTGCGAGAAGTGCGGTGTGGAGGTGGCGCCCTCGCGCGTGCGTCGTGAGCGCATGGGGCACATCAATCTGGCCTCGCCGGTGGCGCATATTTGGTACGTGAAGGGCGTGCCCAGCCGGCTGGGGCTGTTGTTGAACATATCCCCTCGCAACCTGGAGCGCGTGCTCTACTTCGCCCAGTACATCATCACCCGGGTCGACGAGGAGGCTCGCCGGCGCACGTTGCAGCGGCACGAGCGGGAGCTGGCCGTGCGGATCGCTCGCGTGGAGGGCGAGGCCAGCGTGCAGATTGAGCAGATCGAGACCCGCCGGGATGAGCTGTTGGCCGCGCTGGACGAGGAGGAGTCCTCGAAGCTGCGCGAGCTGGAGGAGCGCCTGGCCACGGAGACCGACGAGGTGATGGAGGTCGCCCGTGAGCTGCAGTCCCTGCTAGAGCAGCAGCAGGGACAGGCCCTGGCCGAGGCGATCGTCCTGCCCTGGATGGACGAACCGTTGTTTGACGCCGGGGAGGTGGTGGGGCGTGAACACTTCGACCGGCTGAATGAGTTCGTGCAGCGGAGGTTGAGCGAGATCGAGGACGCCGTTCGGGCGGAGCAGGAGGATGTGCGGCTGCTCATCCAGGCGCGACGCGATCAGGTGCGCCGGGAGGCGGACACCGAGATCGAGACGTTGCGTACCCAGGTCGAGGAGCAGAAGGAGCAGCTGCGGCAGCAACATGAGACGGAGCTGGTGGAGCTGCGCAATCTGCAACCCATGGAGCTCCTGACCGAGACGCGCTATCGGGAGTTATCGGAGCGCTGGGGGAACGTGTTCAAGGCCGGCATGGGGGCGGAGGCCATCCGGGAGATCCTGTGCGATCTGGATCTGGACAAGCTGGCCAAGGAGCTGCGGCAGGAGATCCGCACGACCCGTTCCAAGCAGCGGCGCCGGAAGGCGGCCAAGCGCCTCCGGGTGGTGGAGGCGTTCCGCAAGTCCGGCAACAAGCCGGAGTGGATGATCCTGACCGTGTTGCCGGTCATCCCGCCCGATCTGCGGCCCATGGTCCAGCTGGACGGCGGCCGCTTCGCCACCAGCGATCTCAACGATCTCTACCGACGGGTGATCAACCGCAACAACCGCCTGAAGCGCCTGCTGGATCTGGGCGCTCCGGATGTCATCGTGCGCAATGAGAAGCGCATGTTGCAGGAGGCGGTGGACAGCCTGATTGACAACGGCCGTCGCGGGCGGGCGGTTTCCCGCTCCGGCAAGCGGAAGCTCAAGAGCCTGAGCGACATGCTCAAGGGGAAGCAGGGGCGGTTCCGCCGCAACCTGTTGGGGAAGCGCGTGGACTACTCCGGGCGCTCCGTGATCGTCATCGGCCCGGAGCTGAAGCTTCACCAGTGCGGCCTGCCCAAGAAGATGGCCCTGGAGCTGTTCAAGCCGTTCGTGATGCGCCGCCTGGTGGAGCAGAACTACGCGCACAACATCAAGAGCGCCAAGCGCATGGTGGACCGCGAGGATCCGGCGGTGTGGGATGTCCTGGAGGACGTGACCAAGGAACGTCCGGTCCTGCTGAATCGGGCGCCCACGCTGCACCGCCTGGGCATCCAGGCATTCGAGGTGGTGCTCATCGAGGGGAGCGCCATTCAGATCCACCCGCTGGTCTGCGCGGCCTTCAACGCGGACTTCGATGGCGACCAGATGGCCGTGCACGTGCCCCTGTCGAACAAGGCGGTGGAGGAAGCGCGGCGGTTCATGCTCTCCACCAAGAACCTGCTCAAGCCCGCCTCCGGCGAGCCCATCGTGGGGCCCACCAAGGACATGGTGCTGGGCTGCTACTACATGACGCTGGAGCGGCCGGAGGCCAAGGGGAGCGGCAAGGCCTTCTCCTCCTTCGACGAGGTTCGCCTGGCCTACGAGACGGGCGTCGTGCATATCCAGGCCCCGATCAAGGTCCTGTACCGGAGCTGGCTGGACGACACGGCGCTGGACTATCTGGACCTCAGCGAGCGGGTGAGGGGCGTCCTGGAGCAGGCGGGCATTCAGAACCTGGGGCAGCTCGTGGCCCGTGTGCGGGAGGGCCGTCGGGCGATGCTGTCCCTGGCCGGCTTTGGCCCCGCGGCGTGGGAGGAGGTGATCCGGGCCCTGGAGCGCCGGGGCATCGACCCCGATAGCGTGCAGCTGAGCGGGATCGTGGAGACGACGGTGGGGCGTGTGCTCTTCAACATGTCCCTGCCGCCCGAGCTCCAGTTCGTCAACAAGACGATGGACAAGGGCGCGCTCAACGACCTGGTGGCGGAGTGCTACCAGCGGCTGGGGCCGGAGCGGACCGCTGAGCTGGTGGACGAGATCAAGGAGATCGGCTTCCACTACGCGACCCGTTCGGGCATGACCATCGCCGTCTCCGATATCCACGTGCCGGAGGCCAAGTCGGCGATTTTGGAGGAGACCTCGAAGCTCGTGGAGGAGACGGAGCGGCAGTTCCGTCGCGGCCTCATCACGGAGGAGGAGCAGTACAACAAGGTCGTGGAGCTGTGGACGCGGGCGACCGACGAGATCACCCAGGAGGTGCGCCGCATCTTCGATCCCCGAGAGGGCCTGGGGGCGATGGCGACCAGCGGGGCCACCAAGGGTGGCATCCAGCCGATTCGCCAGCTGGCCGGTATGCGAGGGCTCATGGCGGACCCCTCCGGGCGCATCATCGCGTTGCCGATCCGCTCCAACTTCCGTGAGGGGTTGACGGCCCTGGAGTACTTCCTGAGCACCCACGGCGCGCGCAAGGGTCTGGCCGACACCGCCTTGCGCACGGCCGATGCGGGGTATCTGACCCGCCGCCTGGTGGATGTGGCGCAGGACGTCATGATCACCGAGGAGGACTGCGGGACCACGGCCGGGATCTGGATCGAGCGTGAGCGGACGGATCCCATCGGGGAATCCTTCGGCGATCGGATCATCAGCCGGGTTGCGGCGGCCCCCATCAAGGACCCCGAGACCGGTGAGGTGATCGTGGATCGGGGCGAGATCATCAACGCCCCCGAGGTGGCGCTCATCGAGGCGGCCGGGGTGGATCGGGTGTTCGTGCGCTCGCCGTTCACCTGTGAGACCCACCACGGCCTGTGCCGCATGTGTTACGGCGGTGACCTGGCTCGCGGCGGCCTGGTGAGCCTGGGCGAGGCCGTGGGCATCATCGCCGCCCAGTCCATCGGCGAGCCGGGCACGCAGCTCACCCTGCGGACCTTCCACACGGGTGGTGTGGCCAGCGCCGAGGATATCACCCAGGGTCTCCCTCGAGTTGAGGAGCTGTTCGAGGCGCGCACGCCCAAGGGCGAGGCCGTCATCGCCGAGATCGACGGCGTGGTGGACATCTACTGGGAGGGCGAGCAGCGCAAGATCAAGATCTCGGACACCCGGCTGGTGCGGCGAGAGGTGCATATCCCGGCGGGGTGGACCCTGGCCGTGGACGACGGGGATCGGGTGCAGGAGGACACCGTCCTCGCCCGGGGCCCCGAGGAGGAGGACGCTCCGATCCTGGCCGGTATGGACGGGAACGTCTTCTTTGAGGAGAACCCGGAGGGCGGCTTCGTCGCGGTGATCCGTCGAGAGGATGTAGACGAGTGGGAGCGGGAGATCCCGCCTTCGGCCCGGCTGCGTGTCAGCAAGGGAGATCGCGTGAAGGCGGGCGATCAGCTCACCGAGGGCGCCAAGAACCCTCGCGAGGTGCTGCGCATCCAGGGACGGGATGCCTGCCAGCTCTACCTGCTGGAGGAAGTGCAGAAGGTATATCGCTCCCAGGGTGTGAACATCCATGACAAGTACATCGAGATCATCATCCGCCAGATGCTGCGCAAGGTTCGGGTGCGCCTGCCGGGCGATACCGAGTTCCTGCCGGGCGAGCTGGTGGATCGGTTCACCTTTGAGGCGGTGAACTCGGAAATCATGCGCCGGGGCGGCACCCCCGCACGCGGGGATGCGGTGCTGCTGGGTGTGACGAAGGCGGCCCTGAACACGGAGAGCTTCCTGGCGGCGGCTTCCTTCCAGGAGACGACGCGAGTGCTCACCGAGGCCGCTATCAAGGGCGCCGTGGATGAGCTGCGCGGGCTCAAGGAGAACGTGATCATCGGGAAGCTGATCCCGGTGGGCACCGGCTTTGAGGAGCGGATGCGTCGGCTCAGGGAGGCGGCCGAGCGGGCCGCCGCGCAGGCTCAGCAGGAGAAGGAGGCCGCAACCCTGGTCAGCGAGGGCCTGGAGTTCCTGGGGACCGGCCTGGGGGATGGCCTGTCCCTGGGCGGTGATGGCGGAACCGTGGGCCAGGGCACTACGGACGGCGGCGTCACCTCGGGTGACGGCGATGGGTTGGATCAACAACCGTCGCCTTCGGAGGGTGAGTCCGCATCGTAATGGGCATGCACCGCATCAGGATTTGACCGGGCTATGCCCCTGTGCTAGAATGTTAATTCGTGGGCTCAATGAAAAGATGTCTTCCTCCCCACGGAGAGCGCCGTGGGGCTCGGGTGTGAGGTTTAGAAGCGACTAGGAGGATGTGAGTTGCCAACCATCAATCAGCTGGTTCGCAAGGGGCGTAAGCGTGTCGCCAAGAAGGAGAAGGCGCCGGCTCTGCGTTTCAGCCACAACGCGCTGACCGGTCGCACGGTGCGTACGAAGAAGGGATCGCCCCAGCGCCGAGGCGTATGTACGCAGGTGCGTACTATGACGCCCAAGAAGCCGAACTCCGCGCTGCGCAAGATCGCTCGTGTGCGCCTGACCAACGGCATTGAGGTGACCGCGTACATCCCCGGCGAGGGGCATAACCTGCAGGAGCACTCGGTGGTTCTGGTGCGAGGTGGCCGCGTAAAGGACCTGCCCGGCGTGCGATATCACATCGTGCGCGGCGCCCTGGATGCGGCCGGCGTGGAGAACCGCAGGCGCGGTCGATCGAAGTACGGGACGAAGGCGCCCAAGTGATCACGCCCTCGCTCGCGTAAGCGGGGACGGCCCGGAATTAAAAGCTCACTGGGAGCTGAAATCGTCTTTGTTTCGGATGCAAGATGCAAGACGTACCCGGTCTTGCATCTTGTGTCCTGTCTGGAGGTTGGTACCCGGATTCGCCGTCGGCGAGCCGACGGGATCCGGGGAGAGGGGGAGGTCGATCGGACTCCCCGTTCGTATTGTCAGGATATCTGGGCATACAGGAAGGATGTGAGGGTTCGATATGCCAAGACGCAATCGTCCGCCACGACGTGAGGTACCGCCTGATTGGAAGTACAACAGCGAGCTGGTCGCGCGGCTCATCAACAAGGTGATGCTCGACGGCAAGAAGAGCAAGGCCGAGAAGATCGTGTACGGCAGCCTGGAGCTCGTGGAGCAGCGCCTGAACCGTCCGGCGTTGGAGGTCCTGGAGCAGGCCGTCAACAACGCGATGCCGCTCATCGAGGTCCGCCCGCGACGCGTCGGCGGCGCGACCTACCAGGTGCCCGTTGAGGTGCCCTCCCATCGGCGCCTGAGCCTGGCGCTGCGATGGTTAGTCCGATACGCGCGCCAGCGCCCGGGGAAGTCCATGATCGAGAAGCTGGCTGCCGAGATCATGGACGCCTATCAGGGGCAGGGCGCCACCGTCAAGCAGCGCGAGGACACCCACCGGATGGCCGAGGCCAATCGGGCGTTCGCGCACTACCGCTGGTAATCGATTTTGCGAATCCCAAGGACCCGGCGGAGTCAGGTGAAGCACATGGCCAGAGAGGTTCCCCTTTCCCGGCTGCGCAATATCGGCATTATCGCCCATATTGACGCCGGCAAGACCACGACAACCGAGCGCATCCTTTTCTATACCGGGCGCACTTACCGCATGGGCAATGTGGATGAGGGGACCACGGTCACGGACTGGATGGAACAGGAGCGTGAGCGCGGCATCACCATTACGGCCGCCGCGATCTCATGCGTCTGGAAGGACATCCAGATCAACATCATCGACACGCCGGGGCATATCGATTTTACGGCGGAGGTGCAGCGATCGCTGCGGGTGCTGGACGGCGGGGTCGTCGTCTTCGATGCCGTGAACGGCGTGGAGCCCCAGTCCGAGACGGTATGGCGTCAGGCGAACCGGTACAACGTCCCGCGCATGTGCTTTGTGAACAAGATGGACCGGGTGGGCGCCGATTTCTGGGGCACCGTGGCCATGATCAAGGATCGGCTACACGCGCAGCCCGTGCCCATTCAGGTCCCCATCGGATCGGCCGACTCGTTCCGTGGGATGGTGGACCTGATCGAGGAGAAGGCGTGGGTCTTCTCCGATGAGCTGGGCGCCCGTCCGGAGCAGACGGAGATCCCGGAGGATCTCCAGGATGAGGTCGTGGAGCGGCGAGAACAGATGATCGAGCTCATCGCCGACGCGGACGAGGAGCTGCTCCACAAGTACCTGGAGAGCGAGCCGATCTCGCCGGATGAGATCCGACAGGCTTTGCGTCGGGCGACCATCAGCGGCGCCCTGGTGCCGGTGCTCTGCGGCTCCGCCCTGAAGAACAAAGGGGTGCAGCCGCTGCTCGATGCCATCATCTATTATCTTCCGTCGCCGGCGGACGTCCCTCCCATCCGCGGGGTGAACCCGCGCACGGGAGAGGAGGAGGAGCGAGTCGCAGACGATGAGGGGCCGCTGGCCGCCCTGGTCTTCAAGATCGTCTCGGACCCCTACATGGGCCGTCTGGCGTACTTGCGGGTGTACTCCGGCACTTTGCGCACCGGCGACCAGGTGCTGAATGCGAACAAGGGGCGGAAGGAGCGCATCGGCCGTCTGGTGCGGATGTACGCGGACAAGCGGGAGGACATCGACGTCATCCACGCGGGGGATATCGGGGCGGCCCTGGGGCTTCGTCAGACCTTTACCGGCGAGACGCTCTGCACGGCCCAGGCGCCGATCCTGCTGGAATCGATTCAATTCCCGGAGCCGGTGATCTCCGTGGCGATCGAGCCACGCACGCAGGCGGATCAGGACCGGATGACGGAGGCGCTGCAGCGCCTGGCGGAGGAGGACCCCACGTTCCGGGTGCGTTACGACGAGCAGACCGGACAGACGCTGATCTCCGGCATGGGCGAGCTGCACCTGGAGGTGCTGGTCGACCGCATGCTGCGGGAGTTCCGGGTCAGCGCGAACGTCGGCAGGCCCCAGGTGGCCTATCGGGAGACGATCACGCGCCCGGCCCGGGCGGAGGGGCGCTTCATCCGGCAGACGGGTGGGCGCGGCCAGTATGGGCACGTGTGGCTGGAGGTCGAGCCGCTGCCCTCCGGGAAGGGGTTCGAGTTTGAGAACGCCATCGTTGGCGGCACGATTCCGAGGGAGTTCATCCCGGCCGTGGAGGCCGGAGTGCGCGAGGCGCTGGAGGACGGCGTCCTGGCCGGCTATCCCATTGTGGATATTAAAGTACGCCTGGTGGACGGTTCCTATCACGAGGTGGACTCCTCGGACGTGGCCTTCAAGATCGCCGGATCCATCGCGCTGCGCGAGGCGGTGCGCCGGGGTGGCCCGGTGCTCCTGGAGCCGGTGATGCGGGTGGATGTGGTGGTGCCCGAGCAGTATACGGGGGATGTGATCGGCGATCTGAGCGCCCGGCGGGGGGAGATCCAGGGGTTGGAGCCGCGTGGCCCCGGCATGCAGTTGATCCATGCCCTGGTGCCCCTGGCCGAGATGTTCGGATACGCCACGCGGCTGCGCTCCGCCACCCAGGGGCGTGGCACGTTCACCATGGAATTCGATCATTATGAGCGGGTGGACGCTGCGCTGATGGAGCGCATCATGATGGGGGCTCGTTGAGCGATGTCCCCGAACCTGGCCGGGGTGGGCGGCCGGCTTTCATCGTGACATGCAAGATTTGCCTGATTCAAATGGCGCAGGTATAATGCGAGAGTTGCGCCCATATGTAGGATAAAAGGGCTAGGTATCTATCGCTGGCATACAGGCCGGTGAGGATATAACGCACATCGTCTGTGCGAACTCTGGTGAGGAACGCGGGCATGCCGCGTGAGATTTCAGTCGGCTCCGGGTTCCTCATTTGTGCCCATCGGGCCTGTTTGTCGGCCTTTGTTAGAAATCATCGACCGGATCAAGATCAAACACGCAGGAAAGGAGTGAAACCGATGGCCAAGCCGGTATTTGAGCGGACGAAGCCGCACGTGAATGTGGGGACGATTGGCCATATTGATCATGGGAAGACGACGCTGACGGCG
>JAADGJ010000095.1:0-34599 GCA_013152435.1 Chloroflexota bacterium
AACAATACGATCAAGGCGTTGGGAGGACGCGTCTACAAGACCTATCGCATCTACGAGAAGGAACTCTGACGCCGGCTGGGCTCCACACTCGATCACACACAGCAGGTTGAGCTCCCATGCTCAACCTGCCGGTCGGCGCCAGCATGGGAGCTGGCGCTGCTGTGGTCCGGCGCCAGAAGGCCGCCCCCTCACACTCGATCACACACAGCAGGTTGAGCTCCCACGCGCAACCTGCCATCGGCGCCAGCGTGGGAGCTGGCGCTGCTGCGGTCCGGCACCAGCAGGCCGACCCCTCACACTCGATCACACACAGCAGGTTGAGCTCCCACGCTCAACCCGCCATCGGCACCGGTCAGCGCCAGCACGGGAGCTGGCGCCGCTGTGGTCCGGCACCAGCAGGCCGACCCCTCACACTCGATCACACACAGCAGGTTGAGCTCCCACGCTCCACCTGCCACCGGCGCCAGTCAGCGCCAGCGTGGGAGCTGGCGCTGCTGTGGTCCGGCACCAGCGAGCCAGGCTCCCACACCCGGCCACACAGCAGGTTGAGCTCCCATGCTCAACCTGCCATCGGCGCCAGCGTGGGAGCTGGCGCCGCATCGCGAGACGACGCAAATGGGCCGGGTCCCCATGCCTGATCGGACTATCCCATCGCCTCCGGGTGCGTTACGCTCGCGGGCCGGGCGGCGGGCGCCGAGGCGGCGTGCAACCGCGTGACGCTGATGAGAAACCCCAGGAACATGACGGCTGCGCCGGTGAGATAGGGATAACTGATGTGCACATCAAAGGCGAACCCCGCCCAAACCGGCCCGGCGATGCGTCCCAGGCTCATGAAGGCGTTGTTCAGCCCCATGGCCGCGCCCTGTCCGCTGGTGGCGCGCTTGGAGATCAGCGAGGACACCGCCGGACGAAGCAACGCATTGCAGGTGACGAAAGCGCCCACCGTCAACAGCACCCAATAGAACGTGGTCGCCTGGAGCATGAGCAGGAACCCGATGCTGCTCCCCAGCAGCGACAGCCGGATCACGGGCACCTCGCCCCAGCGCCTCGTCAGCGGCCCCGTCAGGGCCCCTTGCACGACCGCCGAGACGAGGCCGATGATCGTCAGGATCGTGCCCACACGCTGGGGGCCGTACCCATAGCGCTCCAGCGCGTACAGCCCGAAGATCCCCTCAAAGTTCGTGAGCCCGAAGCTCAACAGGAAGGCCAGAAACAGCAACACGCCGATGGGGCCGAAGAGCGCCCGCCACAGCGCCCGCAGCTGGGGCCCCTGCAAACCGTCCTCGCGCCGGGCTCGGCGCTCCCGGCTCAGCGACTCCGGCAGCGCCAACAGGATGAACACCAGCGTGACCATGGAGAGCCCGGCGGCTACGAAGAACGGCAGCGAGAGGGTTCTGCCCGCCAGCCAGCCGCCAATTCCAGGCCCCAGGACCATGCCGATCCCCATGGCCGCTCCCATCATCCCCATGCCGCCGCCCCGCTCCTCCTCCGAGGTGCTGTCCCCGATGTACGCCATGGCCGTCGGCAGCGTGGCGGAGGAGAGGATACCCGACAGCGCCCGGGCGGCGAAGAGCATCCACAACTGCGTGGATAGGCCGAAGAAGAGCTGGGCGATGGCATTACCCAGCACGCCGATCATCAGGATCGGCTTCCGACCATAGCGGTCGGACAGGCTCCCCCAGATGGGAGCGAAGATGAACTGTGTGACGGCGAAGGTCGCCATCAGCAGCCCTAACGCGCGGCCGCTGGCGCCGAAGCTGTCGATGTAAAACGGCATGATCGGGATGATCATGCCAAACCCCAGCATGATGACGACCAGGGTGAAGAACAGGATAGCCATGTTGCGACGGTTCGATTCCACGATCCCCAAGATCCTTTCCTTAATCGCCGATCCAGGAGAGTGCCGGACAAGATGACAGCGCCGCCAAGAACGACGGCGCCGAAAGGGAGACGCCTCGGGCTGATGGGTCACCCCAGACGCCCATATTGGCACACGCAAAGGACGCACGGCTGCACGTCCTATCCGCATCAACTGAACGGCATGAGCGAGGCCCTCGCCTGTCGCTTTTTCCCTCCACGGGCGGTCACACCCGAAAGGGGAGGTGCGGAGGGGCTCCCCCTCCGCAGAAAAAAGCTTTCTCTCGCCTTTTACCTGCCTGGTTGGGGCTTCGGCCAGTGGCCTTCGGCCCCACGGGGCAGGTGAAGGGCTGAAAATAGAGTTCTTCGGAGGGGCTTCCGCCCCTCCGAGCCACTCCAGAGATGCGGGACCACGCTTCCGTATCGCTTAAGTTGACACCAATGGGACGCACGGCTGCACGTCCCTGCAGATGTTTCTATTCCTGCATGACCGAACCCAGAAGCGTCAGGCTATCGAACAAGTGGAAGGCGACGACGTACTTCTCCATGACCCGGGCGATCCGATCGACCACATACTGATGCGGGTCCGGATGGACGAGCCCCACGTTCTCATAGAGCACGGATCGGGCCTGCACCACGGCGGGCTGCGCCCAGACGTATCGGCTCCCGGTCTGCACCAGCCAGGCCCGCCGGTCGGGTGAGAGCTCGGCGAACGACCACCCCTGCTCCTCGGGGGTGAGCCACTTCTTCCAGCGGCCGGAGTCGAGCACCGCCCGCTCCAGCACGGCCATGAAATCGGACGGCCGCACCTCCGGACGGGCTCGGCAGAGATCCGCCTCCCTGGCGCACAGATCGGCCAGGGCCTGATATTCCGCCGCGGTGAACTCGGGGCCGACGTTGGCCCCGCCCATGCCGCTGGCCGGGTACGCCTCAGGATTGGATACCCAGTCGGTGTAGTGCCCCTTGACCAGCGACCCCAGAGGCGCCACGATGTCGTACAGCCGGGCCGCCACCTCTGGATCGAAATCCGTGGTGTGCAGATCCGTTCCCACCTTGCCCACGATGAAACAGGGCCAGGCGTGCAACAGGCCGCGGGCCTCCAGGCCGGCGCGCAGATCCCGCACGAAGGTCTCAAAGCTGGCGAGATCCGCCAGGCCGCCGTGCACCTCCTCCGTGCCCACCTCGTATGCGATGGGGGGCAATCCCAGCCGCCGCCGCTCCGCCTCCGCGTACTCGATGAGATCCAGCGTGCGCTCGACCACGATCTCGATGGCGAGGGGTTGCCCGGGCGGCAGCGTGCGATCCACGGTGGGGTCGATGTGCAACAGCTGATACCCCGCCTCCAGACAGGCGGTGAGGCTCCGCTTCACCTCGGCCATGGTCTCGTCCAACGAGAGGCGATCCAGCGTGTGGCGATCCTTAAGCCACGGGCCGCCGTGATCCAGGCAGGGGTACAGGGGACCATCCCAGCGATACTTCTCCGCCAGCTCCCGGATCTGCTGCACGAACTGGGACGGCGCCCAGCCGGTATATCCGCCGTCCCGATCCACCTGATTCAGCGTGGCGGCGAAGAGCATGGGCATGTGGTTGGACGCCGCCACCTTGACCGCCGCCTCCAACACCGCCGCCGAGTTGGGGCACACGGCCAGCAGCGTGACCTGTGCCCTTCCATCCTCACGCAGCCGGATGATCCTGCGAACCAGATCGTTCAGAGTGTCCATGGAAACCTCGGATGAAGCATGAAGAGTAAAGCGTAAAACGCGAAAAGTCAGCCGTAAGGGTCAGGAGAAGAAGTGGGGCAACCACTCCCTCTGGGCCTCCAACAGGGCATCGGTGAGCTTCTCCGCCTGCTCCCGGGTGAACACATGCCCATCAGCCAGCATGGCCTGCACCACCAGCCGACGATCCCCACGCAGCGCGGCCTCCACCGTCAGCTCCTGCACGCCGATCACCCGCAGCAGGATAGCCGTGATCCCCGGGGGCAGCTCCCCGAAGGCGATGGGATGAAAGCCGGAGCCGTTGACCAGCGTCGTCCCCTCCAGGATCGCCCCCGCCGGAAGGTTGCTCGCCTGGCCGACATTGGGCAGGTTCGCCGAATAGAATCGACCGGCGTCATCCCACACGGATCGGAGGATCTCCACCAACTGTGAATGCTCCCCGGCCCCGCCCTCCTCGGCCAGCGGCACACGGCCGTACGCCTCGTCGGCCATCCGCTGGAAGATCTGATCCCCCCGCTCGATGATGGACTCGAAGGGCAAGGCGTCCACCCCCAGGGTGCGACCGTAATAGTCTCCTTCCCCGTGCCAACCCGGGAAGAACTCCACCACGTGGCTATCCAGCACGGCCGGGAAAGCTCCGAAAACCCGGAACAGATCCCATGAGAGCGGATTCTTCGCCACGGCATCCGGCTTTTCCGCCATCTTCTGACGTACCAGCGGCCACGCGTCCTCCCCCTGATAGCGCAGCTCCGTGATCCAGGTGAGATGGTTCACGCCGATGGCGGCCGACCACACCTCGTCGGGCGAGGCGTCGATGAAGCGCGCCAGGTAGTCGTGCACCTCCTTGACGCCGATACACAGGCCGACCACCTGCGCAGACGTGGCCTTGCGGACCGCCCGGCATACCACGGACATCGGGTTGGAGTAGTTGATGAAGATGGCATCCGGGCACAACGCCACCACATCCCTGGCGATGTCCACCATGGGAGGGACCATCCGCAGAGCCCGGGAGATGCCGCCGGGCATGTAGGTATCCCCCACCGGATGATAGATACCGAACTCCCGGCAGACGAACACATCCTGCTCCCAGGCGCGGCGCCCCCCCACGCCGATGGTCGTGACCACCGCATCGGCGCCCGGCAAAAGCTCGCGTCGATTCTCGGAGGCTCGCACCGTGATGGGGGCTTCGTGAGCCTCCACCAAGCGCTGCGCGAGCCGCCGGGCGACCTCCAGGCTCCCCGGATGGATATCCACCAGGCGCAATTCCCACTCCCCGCCATCGGCGATCAGATTCTGCACCAGGCCGCGGGTGAACATGGCGCTCCCCGCGCCGATCAGCACGAGCACTTTGCGATCCGTTGCCGTTCGCATAACGCATCTCCTTCACACCTATATGCGGTGCTGCCCGAACAACCGAGGCATTCTATCACCGTCTGAGAGCCCCTGCAACTGCGAAAAAACCGCTTGACAAATTCCCTTCCATGCGGTACACCAAAAACCATGGCGGCACCGTACCCAACCTCAACCCCAGAGTGTGCCTGAAAAATGCCGTTGCTTCTGCTTTGGGGAGACCCGGAGGGGCTCTGCCCTTCCGGAAAAAGCCCTTCTTTTGCCTTCGACCTGCCTGGCCTCGGCCTAGGCCCTTCGGGAAGGGCCGAGAAAGGCAGGTATAGGCCGGAAAAGTGGGATTTCCGTGGAGGGGAGGGCCCCTCCACACCCCCCTGTGGAGCCAATAGCTGAGGGAGACCCTCAGACACCTTGCCGGTAAACTTTCAGACACGCTCTCAGGGAGCAGCCCCTCCGCAAAAGCCGAGGCCATCCGCCTCACCTGACTCTACGACGAGGGAGGATGATGAGCATATCCAAACGGATCGAAGAGGCACGCAAAGCCTTCTCCCGACGCGATGTCCAGGCGGCGGCACAAGCCCACACGCCGGAACGCATTATCCAGACGGCCCAGGAGCGACACGGCGCGACGAGCCACCAGTACATCGGCGACATGGTGTACGGCGGGCTGGACGGCATCATCACCACCTTCGCCGTGGTGAGCGGCGTCGCCGGCGCCCAGCTGGCCACCAAGATCGTCCTGATCCTGGGCCTGGCGAACCTGTTCGCCGACGGCTTCTCCATGGCCACCGGCGCCTATCTCTCCTCCAAGAGCGAGCAGGAATACTATGAACGCGAGTGGGCCCGAGAGGCGTGGGAGGTGGAACACTTCCCCGAGGGCGAGAAGACGGAGCTATACGCGATCTACCGGGCCCAGGGATACTCGGAGGAGGACGCCCGCCAGCTGGTGGAGATCCACTCCAAGGACCCCGAACGGTGGGTGCGGGCGATGATGGTCGACGAGCTGGGGCTGATGGAGGACGAGAAGAAGCCGCTGCTCAGCGCGCTAGCGACGCTGGTGTCCTTCATCGTCGCCGGGTCAGTCCCCCTGCTGATCTACCTGATCGGCCTGGTGGTCCCGATCCCCACCTCCATCGAGTTCCCCATGTCGCTGGCGCTGTCGGCCCTGGCACTGTTCGGGCTCGGCGCGGCGAAGGTGCTCATCACCGAGCTGAACCCGATCCGCAGCGGCGCGGAGATGCTGCTGGTCGGCGGGCTGGCCGCGGGCGTGGCCTACGCGGTGGGCGCGCTGCTCAAGGGCATCGGCGGGTGATCCTCGCCCGGGACAAGACGAGGAGAGCGTCATCCGGCACGCGAGGAGCGGGGGGCAATGCCCTCCGCTCCTCGCGCTCCGAACGTTCAGGGCCTATCTATCCTATCCATCAGGCAGAAAAACTCTTTCTCCCGCCTTTTCCCTGCCTGGTTGGGGCTTTGGCCGGTGGCCCCCGGTCCCACGGGGCGTGAGGGGCTGAAAATAGATTTCTTCGGAGGGGCCGCCGCCCCTCCGAGCCACCCCGGAGATGTAGTTTAACTTGATACCAATGGGATCACGGCGATCACGCCTCTGCCGCGTCCCGCTTCACGCCGCGGGAGACGATGTCGTGACGTAGATGCTCGGAGATGATGCAGGGGACATCCGGGTTGACCTCCTGCATGAACTCACAGAATGCCCTCCGGGCAGGGGTCTGAGGCAGGTTCAAGTTGTAGGCGATGTACAGCCACCGCTTCATGGAAAGCCCCTCCAACGGCACGATATCCACCCGCCCCAGGGCGATGCAGCGTTCGGCCGCCACGCGAGGTACAAAGCCCAACCCGATCCCCTCCTCCACGGCCAGCAGGATCGCCTCCGAATTCCCCACCACGAGCACCGTCTCCAGCCGGTCCACATCCACGCCCGCCTGATCCAGCCCCTCCAAAAGCGCCATGTGCGTGCCCGAGGTGGGCTCGCGCATGATGAAGCGCTCCTGATACAGCTCGAACGGGGAAATGCTCCCCTTCTGCGCCCACGGATGCCCCGATGGCACGACCAGCACGATCTCGTCCTCGAAGAAGCGGCAATAGTGCAACCCGGTGCGCTGCACCCGCTCGCTGGTCACCCCCAAATCGACCTCCCCGGAAAGCAGCCAGTCGATCACCTGGGAGCGCAGCCCCACGCGTATCGTCCCCCGCACCAGGGGATACCGCTCACGATATCGCGCCAGCAGCCAGGGGAGCACGTACTTCCCCGAGGTCGTGGAGCACCCGATGACCAGATGGCCCACCACCTCTCCGGAGAGCGCCAGGGCCACCTCCTCGACCCGCTTGTGGGCGCGCAACAGCTCCTGAACCAGGGGCAAAAGAGTTTTTCCGGTCGCGCTCAGCTTGATGCGGCGGCCGTGCCGCTCGAAGAGCTGTACACCGAACCGTTTCTCCAGGGCGCCGATATGCTGACTCACCGCCGGCTGGCTCATGTGCAAGCGCTGCGCCGTCAACGAGAAGTTCTCCGTCTCCGCCGCCACCGCGAAGACCTGTAAGCTATCCGGATTCAACACGGGTCCCCTCCTTGGCGTCATTACCGTTCCCAATCAGAGCTTATCAGAAAGTCTCATAAGGAGAAATGATATAAGTCATAGGTTACAATAAGAAATCTTTCTTAACATGCGTACAGGAACCGCTATGTAGCGATCCACAGGAGAGCCCCTCGCTCGATCCCAGGGCTCCACCATCATCCCGTCCAAGGAGGTAGGAGGATGCAAGGGAAAAGGAAACGACGCTGGCTCACAGCAGCGGTTGCGCTGGCCGCCCTGATGCTCGCATCCGGCTGGCTGTGGGCAGGCGGCGCGCTGGCCGCACCACAGGAGGCCACGCAAGCGCAGGCGATCCCCAAGAAGCACCCGCCGTTCTTTCTGCGCAACGAGGCCGGCGAGGTGATCAACCCGCTCACCGGGGAGAACGCCGACCAGCCCTACAGCCCACGCCAGACGTGCAGCGCCTCCGGATGCCACGACTACGATACCATCACCGGGGGGTATCACTTCCAACAGGGTGCGGACGTCATCAGTGATCACTTCGATCCCGAACGGCCGTGGGTGCTGTCCGACGGCATGTTCGGGAAGTTCTGACCGCCCTCCTTTCGCCAGTTGGCGAAAAAGCACAACGAAACCCCAGATGAGATCGACATCACCGTCTGGCAGTGGGTGACGACGGGCCCGCCCAACATGCCCACCTGCGCCGGATGCCATCCCGGCGGCGGCCCGCTGGAGTTCGACCGGGATGGGCAACGCTACGACCAGGCCCTGGTCGCCAATCCATCCCTGCGAGACTCGCTGGATGGGGACTACATGGGCAGCCACTGGGATCAGAGCGGCGTGTTGGAGGCGGACTGCCTGCTCTGTCACTCCCCTGACTACGACTGGAAGGGAAGGATCGGGCAGCTCAAAAGCTGGAACCTGAAATGGGCCGCCACAGCCGCCGGTCGCCTGGGGATCGTAAAGGGGCGCATCTTCGACCCCGAGACGAAGCAGCTGACCGGGGAGACCCCAACCGTCGTCTACAACAGGCGGCTCTTCAACGAGGACGGCAAGGTGGCGCTGGACATCAACTACCGGCCGGCGGACACCAACTGCCTGCAATGCCACGGCCCCGCGGACATGAAGAAGCGAGGGTTCAGCTGGAACGACCCCATCAATCCGGACGTGCACAACCAGCAGGGCATCCAGTGCGTGGACTGCCATCCGGGGGATATCTCGCACAACTTCGCCAAGGGCCACACGACCATCGAGACGGTGCGGGATGACCTGGACAAGACGATGCGCTCCTGCGAGGACTGCCACACCACGGGCTACCTGGGCGCATCCATCCCGGACCACGTGAACATCCCGCCATCGCACCTGAAGGCGATCGCCTGCGAGACCTGCCATATCCCCCAGAAGCACCGGGCCGCCGGTGAGTATTTCGACAGCACCTACGGCTCCCTGCATTGGGACATCATCGGGGGGGCGGAAAAGTGGGGACAGCCGGCCGACTGGTATCCGGCCTATGAGGAATTCGACGGCCAGATCCACCCGGTGAACCCCATCTTCGGCATCTGGTGGGGCAATCGGGAGGCGGATGGGACCGTCTATCCGCTCTTCGCCCGGGAGCTGGCCAAGGCGTGGGCCGTATACAAGGACCAGGTCACCGACGATAACGGGGACGGCTTCCCGGAGGTGAACCGGCGGGAGGAGATCGAAGCCGGGCTGCACGCGCTGGAACAGACGCTGGCCGGCAACGCCCGCTTCACCCAGATACACCCGGTGTTCGTCAAAGGGGACAAGCTGTGGGAGTTCGACGACAGCGGCGCCCTGATCGGGCATCCCGCGCCGGAGTGCAAGGGCGAGGCCTTCTCCATCAGCCACAACGTCGCGCCGGCGATGGAGGCGCTGGGGGCAGGCGGCTGCAACGACTGCCACAGCCGGCAGGGCGAGTTCTTCAACCGCACCCACATCGTGGATCCCTTCGACGAGGAGGGCAAACAGGTCATCGAGCCGGTGCGGTGGACCATCGGCGTCAGCGATTTCAGCTACACGCTCTGCTCGATCCACTGTCCCCTGGTGCGCCCCTGGATCGGCGGGCTGCTCCTCCTCGTCTTCTTCGCCACCACGCTCCACTTCACCCGCTATGGGCCGCACGACTTCGGCGGCCGGCCGCTCACTCCCAGGCCGGATGACTACGAACGGATCGAGCGTTACAGCTGGTTCGAGCGCCTGGTCCACCTGATCGTGCTGATGACCTTCCTGTTCCTGGCGTTCACCGGCCTGGCCTTCGCCTATAACGGCGGGCGGTGGCTACAGCTCGTCTTCGGGAACACGCTCACCCCGCGCGTGTGGCACGGCTGGCTGGGGTTCGTCTTCGGCGCCGGCGTCATCATCATGTTCATCCTGTGGTGGCGCGACGCGGTGCTGATCCCCAGCGACCGGGAGTGGCTTCGCAAGCTGGGCGGCTACCTGGGAGGACACGTGCCCGCCGACCGCTTCAACGCGGGCCAGAAGATCTACTTCTGGACGGTGATCATCGGCGGCATCGTCCTGCTCATCACCGGCACGCTCCTCTTCTTCCGGGACTCGCTTCCCAACGATGTGGTCTTCCTGGCCGTGATCATTCACGATCTGGCGGCGCTCTTCGGCGTGGCCGGAGTGCTATCTCACGTCTATCTGGGCACGGCGGCCAATCCCGGCACGATCCAGGCCATCTTCGCCGGCTGGGTCACCAAGGGATGGGCCAGGCTGCACCACCCGCTCTGGTACGAGAAGATCACGGGTCGTCCGGCCATCAACGGACAGGCGACGTCAGAGGAGCCGAAGGCCAACACAAAGGCATCAGAGGAGTGATCAAGCGATCCCCGGCCGCTCGCCGTCACGCCGGGAGATCCGCAGGCACAAAAAACAGGGGCGGGATGATCCCGCCCCTGCTCGCGTCTACGGGATATATCGGGTAAGGACACGGCATGCCATGCCCGTGAGCCAATCATTGACCTCGCTCAGATTAAGCAACGTAGAAATCCCGCTCTCCGCGAAGATCAATAATCCTCGAACGGCGGGATGTAATCGCCGTGGGCCTCAATGAGCTCGTCCACCAGGGCGTCGATCTCGTCCAGCGTCAACTCGGCCGCCGTGTGAGGATCGAGCATGGCCGCGTAATAGACGTAGTCCCGTCGCCGCTCCAGCGCCGCCTTCACGGTCAGCTCCTGCACGTTGATGCTGGTGCGCATCAGCGCCGCCAGGTGCGGGGGCAGCTCGCCGACGCGCACGGGCTGCACGCCCGCGCCGTCCACCAGGCAGGGCACCTCCACGCAGCATCCCTGCGGCAGGTTGTCGATCAGCCCGTAGTTCATCACGTTGCCGTAGATCACGCGCGGCTGGCCCGTCTCCATGGAGTGGATGATGAGCGTGCCGTACTCGCCGGAGTGGCGTGACTTGCCCTCCGCCTGGGCCTGCTCCCACTCCTTGCGGAGCTGCTCCGCCCGCTCGGGGTCCTCCTCGGCGATCCGCTTCAGCCACTCCTCCATCTTCTTTCGCTCGTAGCGCACGATGGCCTCCGGATCGGGATCCTCCAGCGCCGCCTTCATCTCATCCCAATCGGCGATCTGGGCCTCGCACCGCCGCGGGTACTCATCCAACGGGACGTTGAAACGCTCGATGAGGTCGGGGCGATCGCGGCGGATGAAGTAAGGTACGTATTCGGCGAAGTGCTCGCTGGACTCGGTGACGAAGTAGCCCAGCCGGCGGAACATCTCGAACCGCACGCGATCGTCATCCGGCACCCGCCCCTCCTCGATCACCTGGCGCAGCCGCGGGTACAGATCTTCGCCCTTGCGCTCGAAGCGCAGGTAGAACGCCATGTGGTTGATGCCCGCGCAGACGTAGGTGATCTCCTCATAGGGAATGCCCAGGATGCGGGCCAGATGGGCGGCCGTGCCCTGGACGCTGTGGCACAACCCCACCGTCTTGATGTTGGTGGCCTGGTTCATGGCCCAGGTGAGCATGGCCATGGGATTGGTGTAGTTGATGAAGAGCGTGTCGGGACACAGCTCCTCCATGTCACGGGCCATGTCCAACATGACCGGGATGGTGCGCAGGGCGCGCATGATGCCGCCGATGCCCAGCGTGTCGCCGATGGTCTGGCGCAGCCCGTACTTCTTGGGGGTCTCGAAGTCGATGACGGTGCTGGGCCGATAGCCGCCCACCTGGATCATGTTGATGACGTAATCGGCGCCGTCCAGCGCCTGGCGGCGATCCGTGGTCGCCTCGATGGTGGGATGGGCGTTAGCCGCCTCGGCCACCCGATGCGCCACGATCTCCGACGTGCGCAGACGATCGGGATCGATGTCCATGAGGGAGATGGTGACATCATGCAGCTCCGGGAAGATGAAGATGTCACGCAACAGGTTCCGGGCGAAGACGGTGCTCCCCGCGCCGATGAAGGTGATCTTGGCCATGTCCTCGTTCCTCCATGCCAGAAATTGGGCGTCCTGTGGAAAAGCAGGCAAGATCAGTATACCGCAGCTCACCCATATGGCAAGGGGAAAAACAGGTGCAACGTTATTGATCTTCGCTTAGATAAAGCAACATATGAATCCTGGTCTTCAGGAAACAGCGGGATTCTGTAGGGGCGACCTGCCGGTCGCCCCTACAACTACGTCGGTTCCAGAAGCTTATCCGAAACGAATGACGCGGCCGTATGTTCCTTTCACCATGCGAAGATCAATAATACAGATCACCTCCCAGATCGGCGCCGGCAGCACAGCCCCAGCATGCCCAGGGCCAACATTATCCCGCCGAGGAGCGTCAGCAGGCCTGGCGCCCATTCCTGGCCTGTGTTGGAGACCGTGAACCGCCTCAGGTTGACCGCGGTTGGGCCGGCGGCGATGTCCAGGCATCTGGAGAACTCGGATGTATTGCCGCTCGGGTCCGTCGCCGTGGCGGCGATAAACCGATAAGGCGGGGAGATCTCCTGGGAGAAGGCGGCGGTGAACGCCACGTGCCCGCTCCCGTCCGTGGTCACCGACTTAGAGCCGAGAAACCGCCGTCCCTCGCCATGCCCTGATGCATCGCACGCGCCATCGTAGAAAAACCTGAGGGTGTAAGCGGTCTGGGCCGCGGCATCCAGCGTGCCCGTGATGACCGTGCCGTTGGTATCGCTGACCCCCTTCTTCAAGACGGGATAGTTCTGCAGATCGTTGCCGCCCGAGTCGCCGTCGGCGGGATCGTTGGCCGTCACGCCGTCGTCGCCCAGGTCGATGCCGAGACCACCGTTGCTGAAGATGATGTTGGGATCGACGCGGTTGCCCGTGCCGTAGAGCACAGCGATGCCAGCGCCGCCATTGTAGGCGATCAGATTACCCTCCCCGGTGGCTGTGCCCCCGACGAGGTTGCCATTGGCATACCTCAGCTCCACGCCGTTATCCTGATTCCCCAAGCCTTTCGTGCCGCTGACATCGGTGCCGATCAGGTTGCCCTGGACCTTATTTCCCGATGCGTAGGAGCCGGTAAACGCCTTATTATCCATATCGACGCCATCATCATCATTCCCGGAAATGAGGTTGCAGGCGCCGGTGCACGGCCCGCCAGGTGTTGTCCCCGTCGCGCCACCGATGACATTGTTGACGGCTCCAACGAGGGCGATTCCATCACCGTTGTTACCCAGCTTCGCCGTTCCCGTGGTGTCGGTGCCGATGAAGTTCCCCTGGACCACGTTGCCCGTGGCACCGTTGCCCTGGATCTCAATGCCCGGCCCCACCCCGTTGCCGGAGATGAGGTTACGCGCAGCCGGCGTGGTCCCCCCGATGACGTTATTGGGGGCACCATCGATGCTTATGCCGATCCGATTGCCCACGGGAGCCTTCCCGCTGACGTCCGTGCCGATGAAGTTCCCCTGGACCACGTTGCCCGTGGCACCACTTCCGCTGATGGTCAGACCCGTCACCTGGTTACCCGAAAGGAGGTTACAGGCGCCGGTGCACGCCCCTCCCGGCGTCGTCCCAGCCGTCCCGCCGATCGTGTTGCCGGGGGCATCCGAGATGACGATGCCGTTCGCGCAATTGCCCAACTTGGCCGTGCCGCTTCGGTTGGTGCCTACGAAGTTCCCCTGCACCACATTGCCGGAGGCGGCGCTCCCATCGATATAGATGCCGTAATCATCGCCGATGATGAAGTTGCGCTCGGCCGATGTCGCCCCTCCGATGGTGTTCCCGGGCGCGCCCACGATGCGGACCCCCACATCGGTCACGGACGCGTCCCACGGCGTCAAGTTTGGCAGCGCCGTGATGCCGGCGGCATCCATGCCGATGAGGTTCCCGCGGACCACATTGCCGGTCGCGCTGCCGCCGGAGATCCGGATGCCATCGCCGTCATTGCCCGCGATGAGGTTATCGCTAACAACCGTGTTAGGCGCGCCATCGATCAGCAGGCCGCCCCCTACGTTCCCCCGATCCGAGCCGCCGTCGGCGCTGGTGCCGATGCGGTTGTGCCGTACCTGATTCCCGCTGGCGCCGCCGCCGGAGATGATGACGCCGGTGGGGGAGGTCCCCTGGCCGCTGCCGTTGCCCGACACCACGTTGCCCTGGTCGGCGCTGTCCCCGCCGATGATGTTCCCGGGCGCCCCCTCGACGAATACGCCCCCGGACCAGTTGCCCAGAGCCAATCCACCGTTCATCTGAAGGCCGATATAGTTCCCCTGGATCCGGTTGCCCGTTGCGTGGCTCCCCTTGATATACACGCCGTAGCCGTTGTTGGCGGCGATCACGTTGCGCGCCGCCGCGTCGCTGCCGCCGATGGTGTTGTTCGGCGCGTCCTGGATGAGCACGCCATGGTTGAAGTTCTTCACCTCGGCCGCGCCCAGGTAATCCGTGCCGATGAGATTCCCCTGGACCACGTTGCCCGATGCCGTCGTCCCGGAGATGACCACGCCATACACGTTTCCGGAGATGATGTTTCCGGCATGGGCCGCGGTGCCGCCGATGGTGTTGCCGGATCCGCCCTCGATCTGCACCCCGCTCCCGTAATTGTTCACCGCGGCCGAGCCGCCGGGGTTCGTGCCGATGACGTTGCCCTGCACCAGGTTCCCGGTGGACCCCGCCCCCGTGATGAAGACGCCACCCGACTCGTTGCCCGAGATCTGGTTGCCGTCTGAAACTCCCGTCCCGCCGATGAGGTTATTGGCCGAGTTCAGGATGTAGATCCCATACAGCCCATTGTTCCGAGCCGCGTAGTCGCCGTTGACGTCCGTGCCGATGTAGTTCCCCTGGATGACGTTGCCACCGCCGCCGCTTAGCTTGATGCCGTTGCCCCCGAAGCTGTTGATCGCCAACCCGCGGATGGTGCTATGTCCGCCGGTGATGACCAGGCCATCGGCGCTCGAGCCCGCCAGGCTCCCATTCAGCTCGATGCCCGGACCGGCCCCATGATTGGGCTGAGACGTCCCATCGATGGTCACCGGATCGGTAATGGGGGGAAGAGCGGATCGCGGCTGGATGGTCCGCACACCACCGCCGCCGATGTTGAATTCGATCACGTCCGCTCCCCTACTGGCGTTCGCCTCCTGGATGGCGGCTCGGAGCGAGCAGCGGCCATCGACGTCCATGGCGATGCCATCGCCTACACGCATGTCGTCGCTGTCGGTCGTGGTATCCACGATCAGCTTCTGGTAGGCGGGGCCGCCCGGGTCCACGATCTCCCCGTTGGCCGTGAGGTCGTCATCCCCACGCTGCCCATCGACGAGGTGGATCAGCAGGGTATGAGCATCCACTATCTCCACCCCGGTGGTGCCATCATACATAAAGCGATACCAGTGGGGCAATGGGTCCGTCGGCGTCGGGCCGTACTTCCAGAAAGTGTTCAACGTATAGGTGGGATGGAGGATGAGCCGGATGGTGACCGCCTGGCCGGGCGTGAGCCCTTTGATGGTGAAGTGATACAGGCCCATGGGATACGTCGTATGCGGCGGAGCCGTGAACGGGTCCGGGTTCGGCCTTATCCCCACATCCGTCAACTGGACGCCATTGGGGGCCACAAAGGTCGCATACTCGTTGTGATCGTTGAGCAGTGATGCCACGTTATCCTGCTGGCTATCCGGGATGCCGTCGTTGTTGCCGTCGCCGTTGTTCGGGGCCCCATCCTCTATCTGATCGCTCACGCCGTCGGCGTCCGCGTCGGGCGCGGGCTGAATGGTCGTGGTCTCAGCCGCCTGGTTGTCCGACTCATCCGGGTCGGGCGTGGTCGATGTCACCGTGACTTCGTTCGTGATAGAGCCCGTCTGTGCCGGGGCTCTCACCCGGAGGGTGATGTTCACGACGGCCGGGCTGGCCAGATCGCCCAAATTCCATATCAGGGGAGGCCCCACGCTAGTGGGCGCGGGGTTCGCGGAGATAAAGGCCACGCCCGGCGGTAACGCGTCCCGCACCGTCACGTCCTTGGCTGGGGCCGGCCCCACATTGGAAACTGTGATCCTGTATTCGAATTCGGTCCCCGCGACGACCGGATCGGCCGAGTCCGATTTCAGGATCTCCAGGCGCGCGCCGCGTTTGACCTGCGTGGGTTCCTCATCCTGGTTGTTGTCCTCATTTGGATCCGGCTCCGCCGCCGAGACGTAGACTTTGTTGAGAAGCCATCCCTCTTGCGCAGGGGCCTTGAGCCGGAGGTTGATCTCCCAGGATTCATTCGGGGCCAGGGTATTCCGTCGACATATTATCGTATGGCCCGTATGCGTACACTCTTGCGGGATACTGATCACGCCCACATTCACCGGTACCGTGCCGGTAACCACGACCATTTCCGTCGGTAACGTGTCGGTAACCACGAGCGAGGTGGCCGTCTCAGGGCCATTGTTCATGACGATAATGTTATGCGCGATCTCGCCTTCCGTCGCTACCGGGTCTCGCATATCCAGGATGACGGGCTCCAGATCCGCGCCCGGCCGGACGGTCGTCTCCTCCTGGGCGACGTTATTGAAGTACGAAGGATCAGGCTCCGCGGCGCTAACGATGACATCGTTCTCGATCGTCCCCTCTTGCATCGGTGCCCTGAGTTCGACGGAAACATCCTTGCAGTCCCCCGGGCTCAAGGTGCCAAAGTCGCAGCTCACGACGCCGCTGGCATACGAACACGCGGAGGCGTTCGCGCCATACAACTCCACAAAGGCGGCGCCTGAGGGTAATGTATCGGTCAACCGGACATTCGTGGCTACCTTAGGACCACCATTCGTGACGGTGAGGTTATATACGAGCCGTCCGCCCATCGCTACCGGATCCTTCAAATCCGAGTTGGTCACCTGAATATCCGCTCCCTGCTCCACCACGGTCTGCTCCGTGGCCGCGTTGTTGTTCAGATCGGGGTCCGGCTCTCTTCCCCTCGCGACGACCTGATTGACAATGGTGCCCTCGTCCTTGGGCGCTTTCAGGTTGACGGTCAGCACCCTGGCGGCGCCGCTGGCTAATGAACCAACGGTACATACGATCTGATTACCCGAGCGCGTGCAATCAGGCCCTGCGTCATCGAAGGTTACACCAGCGGGAAGGGTATCGGTGACTACGACCTGCGTGGCATCCTCCGGCCCCCTGTTCGTCACGGAGATCTTGTAGGTCAGCTCCCCTTCCGTAGCCACGGGATCATGTAGATCCCGCATCGTGATCTGGATATCCGCACCCTGTCTGACCGAGGTCTGCTCCACCCGGCTGTTGTTTGAGGTATCAGGATCCGGCTTAGCGCTTGAGATGGTGACGTGATTTGTAATCGTGCCCTCCTGCTGAGGCGCTTTCACCTTGATGAAGAACATCGTGCCCTGGTTCGCGGGCACATCGCCGACATCACAGGTGATCGTGACGCCGCTGTGCGTACATCGGGGTGGATCCGGATCGCCGGGGAGGGGCTCCACCTTGACGAAGGTCACCCCGGCGGGCAACGTGTCGGTCACCCGCATCCGCGTGGCCGTCTCCGGACCGTGGTTCGCCAGGGAGATCACATAAGTCAAGTCCCCACCCACCGCGACCGGATCCGGACTGTCAACTTGATTGATGGCCACGTCAGCGCCCCCGACGTAGATCGCCTTGGCGGCCCTGTTATTAGATCGGTCAGGATCATCTGGATCAACCAGGTCTACCTCCACCGTGTTCGTGATGACCCCTGTCTGTTGCGGCGCCCTGACCGTGATGTCCACTCCTATCATATCGCCAGCCGCGAGATCGGGGAGGATACACTTGATCAAACGGGGATTACCTGTCTCCTGGGCACAGTACGAGCTGGGTTCGACGCTGATAAAGGTGACTCCCTGGGGCAATGTATCGACCAGGTTGGGCGCAACGGCCTTTTCCGGGCCGTTGTTGGCGATCTGGATAACATAGGATAAGCGCGCCTCCGGCCGGACGGGATCGGGGTTGCCGTCTATCTGGAGGCTCAAATCGGCGCCGCCGACGGCCACGACCGCCGAGGCTTTATTATCCGATGGATCGGGGTCGAACTCCCAGGCGACGACCTCTACGGTGTTCGTGATCGTCCCCCTTTGCGTGGGTGCTTTGAGGGTGATGTCCACCTGAACCGAGCTATTGGCGGCAAACGTATCCCACGAACAGCGCACCTGATCGTTCACGTAACGGCAATGTGAGCTGGGGGCGACACTGACGAAGCTCGTGCCGGCCGGCAGGATGTCGAACAGCATCACCGAGGTCGCCGCGTTAGGCCCCTGGTTGCTCACAGTGATCCGATGGTGGATATCCCCGCCCGGCGCCACACGCTGAGGCGACGCGGTCTTGGTCACGCTTAAGTCGGCCGTCTTGGCGGCGATCGCGACCACAAAGGCGTCTTGATAGGCGGCACGGGCTCTCTGATAGGGGGCCTTGGTGGGAAAACGGTCGGATTCCGTCCTCCCTGACACGAAGATATTTGCCCCGTCCGTTGTCACGGCAATGCCGAGCCCTATATCGGTTCCTTCGCCACCCAGGAAGCTGGAGAACAGCAGGGAGGCGGCGCCGCTTTGCGCGGGGTTGAGTTCTGCTACGAAGGCATCGCTTCCCCCGCCGCCATAGGTGGGATAGAGCGCCTGCACGGTGGGGAAGTTCTGCGAGGATGTGCTCCCCACCGCGTAGAGCTTGCCATCATTCAGGGCCAGAGCCTCGATGTCGTCCGAATCGCTCCCGCCCAGGAATGTGGAGTAAAGTAACGCCGTGCCCGCGGCGTTGATTCCGGTGATAAAGCCATCACCGTGCCCACCATACGAGCTCTGATACGCGTTCGTAACCGGAAAATCCGCCGAGCCGGTCCCTCCCGCGACGTAAACCTTGCCACCATCCTCAACGATGCCAAACCCCGTCTCTCCGCCGCTACCGCCCAAGTAAGTGGAATAGATCAAGGCCGTGCCCGCAGCGTTCAACTTGGTGACGAAGGCATCTGTCGTCCCTTTCAAAGCGCTCTGCAGAGCGCCCTGTATCGGGTAATCCGCGGACTCGGTCCATCCGGTCACATAGCAGGTATCGTCCAGAGCATCAACAACGATGTCTGTGCCCACATCATCGCCACTTCCTCCCAGGTAGGTCGAGTAGACGAGAGAGGACGCTCCTGATTTCGCCGTATCCAGCTTTGTCACGAAAGCATCACCATACTCACTACCGGCCGCGGTACCACCCCCGTACTGGCCTTGGAATGCGCCATTTGTAATCGGGAAATCCACGGAGTTGGTATATCCGGTCACATAGACAGCATTTCCGTCTGCGTAGACGCCTTCCCCACTTTCCGCCCCCTGGCCGCCAAGATACGTGGAGTACAACAGAGCCCCCGAGCCGCTATCCAATTTTGTTATGAAAGCATCCGCTCCGGGAACGCTTCCTGGCTGAAAGGCGTTCTTGACCGGGAAGTCGATGGAGAAGGTCACCCCGGTGACATACACGGCCCCCATGGACAGGCTGATATCGTTAACCCAATCCGCTCCACCGACCCCATAAGGCACCCCATCTGTCGTCCCACCGAGATAGGTGGCAAAGGCGAGCCGACCATCGGAGTAGAACTTAGCGATAAAGGCATCCGTTTCCCCGGGAGCACTCCCACTAGTCCCCGGGAAATCGGTGGAGCTGGTCAATCCAGCCACGTAAGAGGTCTTATCGGACGAGTCCACAGTCACCGCGCGCGCTTCGTCGTTCCCGTTCCCCCCCAGATAAGTGGACCAAGCGAGGGTCGGGTCGATCACCAATGGACGCGAGGGATCGTAGGGCCCCACGCGGAATCCCACTTCCCGCTCCCCGAGGAGGACGAACCGGCCGGGGATCGAATGTCGGATACCCTCCACCTCCTGATAGATGAACGGCGCGCTTTCCACTAGCTCGCCCCCATCCACCTGCAGCACGAGGGCCCCATCCTCCCGTAGACGTAGGGCCTCCACGCCCTCGTAGGCCAGCCGGATCGCCCTCGGATTCGCCCCAGGCGCGACCAGGAACGTGCTCTTCAGCTTTCCACCCTCCCCGCCATAGATCAGATCCACGCCCGGGTAGAGGTCACGATACACCACGGATCCATAGGCGGGTACGCGCGTGCGCCACCTCGCCGGGTCATTGCCGATGTAGTAATTGATGATGGCCGACTGGCGATCGCGTCCCCTCATATCCGGGACAGGGTTAGCGCCCACAAAGCGGATGCGTATGGTGGCCCCCTTCGCCGGGCTTTCCTCTCCTCTAGGAATCGCCAGCGGAACGCTACGCAGCGCCAGCCAGAGGGCCTCTTGGGTTAGCCAGGCCGTCCCCCCGCTTACCCCATGCATAAGGAAACGTACACGGGGATCGAATTGCCCCACGTTTTGGACGAACCATAGCGACACCCCGCGCAGGCCATGGGTCGGACCCGTTTGCTCGTCCATCAGATCAACCAGCCCGGCCACGTGCCCATCCGAGGGAGACGGTGCCCCAAGCGCCGGCTCCCAGCCACCCGGCACACAGGCCGAGACCAAGAGCAAGATGAGCCAAGCGGATACCCCAAGTTCACAAAGGCGTTTCATCTCCTTCCTCCCCTCCCTTGCCGGAGCACTGGCCCCAATACGAAGCCTCGGAGGAGCCTTAACAGCTCATTTCAGACGAACGGAGGGCTCTCCTACATCGGAGAGTCCCCCGATCCAGCGTTCGATGAAGCGCAGCAACTCTTCCCAATCCCGCACGTAGGAGATCTCACCGGAGCGGACGTGTTGCACCCACCCGCGCCAGGCCGGCTGGCCATCATCCGTCGCGGGGGCCGGTTCCCACCAGATGCGAATCACGAAAGCACTATAGCGTCGATCGGAACTGGTCATGATAAACCTCATCGCCCGAGCAACATCGGCAGGTACGTCCGATGGCCCACGTAAACCCGGATCGTGTCGGAGGCCACATTGCCGTCGCCGTCCACGGCGGTCACGGTGATGCGATGCCAGCCGGGGCTGAGGCTCGGCACCAGAAGCTTCTCGCCCGTGCCCAGACCGCCATCCCGGTCCGAGCTCCAGGTGTAGCCGCCATCCCCCAGCGGCCCGTCCTCGGCGTCGTAGCCAGCGGCGGCGAGGAGCACGGGTGCACCCGGGAGGAGGGCGGCGCCATCCTCCGGCGCGACCACAAAGACGATCGGCACCTTGGCCGTCACGATGAACGGGCCGGTCACATCCTCGGAAGTGTTTATGCCATCGGTGACCATCACCTTCAACATCCCCTCAGAGGTCTCCGGCCAGAGGTAGGTATCGAGAGTGACCTGGGTCTCCTCTAGATCAGAGGCCAACAACTCCCATGTCTCGCCGCCATCCACGCTCAGATAGACCGCGCTCGTGACTGCATCGCCGTCTGCGTCCTGGGCCTCCCAGGAGAGCGTCAGGATATCGGGGGCCGTCCCCGTCACCGGGTGAACGCTCACCGTCGGGGGATGGGGGCTGATGTCCAAGGAGTAGATCTCTTCATCCTCGTGCGTGATCACGAAGCGGGTCGCCGTGGGCTCGTACGGCAAAAGCGTCATGAAGGCGCCCACCGTACTGGTAGAGGCCTCGGTGGCCCATATCAGATCGAAGGGCCGTTCGGAGACCACGTTCCCTTCGCCATCCACGAGTTGAGCCGTGTAAGGCGCGCCGGATGGGACATCGGGCATTGGATGCAAGCTCGAACCGGATAGCTTCGTCATCGGCCGCACCGAGACGGCTTGGGTTTCCGTGTCGATCCGGCCCATCACGATGAGGTAATCCGCGTCTGGCTCCAACTCCGAGGCGGTTATCGCTGCCGCACTGGTCTTCGCTACCGGCGTCGGATTCAGTCGCCCGATGAGCTGCCGATAGCTATAGTCCGATATCCACTTGGGCCGGCAATAGGTCATGAGGTCACTATTGTGCTTGGGGTGTTTGATGGTGGGTGGGTTATACCAGGTATCGATTCCCCAATAATCCCGATCGCCGCCGTTGCTCAGCCATGTGCCGGGATACGGGTAGTTCTCAAAGGGAGCCCCGGGGAGCCAACAGCCCTGAACATGGCCTAAGCCGCCCAGGGCGTGCCCCAGCTCATGGGCCAGGTCCTCCGATCGACGATACAGATCGTCCGTCCGCACCCATGCGACCTGGAGTCCAGCCCAACTCTCCCCCGCCATGAACCAATGGCCCCCCTTCTTGAAACCGACGACGGCGAAGCCTCGATCATTGGACCGAGGGTCTTGTACGAGCTTGTTATACAGCGCGAGCAAAGTCTTGGCGGAGCTATCCCACTTGACGTAGTCGCCGCTGCGACGGGTCAACCTCACTCGAGCTACAGGGAACATGCGTTGTATCAACAGATGCATGGATTTGTAATCCCGGTAGAATGGCCCACAGCCAGGGTCGTCACATCCCTCCCGGACCTGCACGGCCCTGATGGTGATCGTGTTGGCATCACCAAAGGTGACGGTCCTCACATCCTCGTTATTCTTCAAGTCGGGATCGCAGTAGCCTGACGGGACCTGAACATGACCCTGGATCGTGATCTTCTGCGATGGCCTCGTCCAGGCTTTAGGCACATAGCAGTACAGGGCGTTGGTGATCCGGGCGCGCTCGCGGACCTTCGAGGGATCGGTTAAGGTATCGATGACGAACTGCTGGCTGGCGCATCGAACCCGGCTGGGGCCTATCTGGGCACCTCCGCGAGTGGCCGTGAGGTATCCGCGTAATGGAGCGCTCAAAGTTTCCCTGTGATCTCCCACAACGAACAGGCGAACGACCGTCAGTTTGTACCCCACAAGCGGCACGTCGTTGTCGAGGTTTTGAATGCTCTGTGTGATCTCCATGTCCCGGATTCGGAGATCCAAAGTGGGCACGCCTGAAGGACATACATGAGGCGTCGAGGTCGGCGTGGGCGTGGGCGTCTGCGTGGGCGTCGGC
Source organism: Chloroflexota bacterium (assembly GCA_013152435.1). NCBI lineage: Bacteria > Bacillati > Chloroflexota > Chloroflexota bacterium. Next base: position 22,806 of record JAADGJ010000095.1, read on the forward strand.
GTGGGGGTGGGGGCGAAGACCTGCAACGCCAGGTCGTAATCCGGGTTCTCCCCACCGCTCGTCTTGGGATACACCCGGACGTAGTAATAGCCCTTGCTCAACGCCTCGTATTCCAACTGTTCATCGTCCGTTCGGCTCTCGGCCTTCTTGACGAGCGATGGCGGCTCGTCGTCGTTGTAGATCGCCAGGTCCAGATCCCCATCCGCATGCCGGAACCCGATGGTGGCCCGCAAGGTATCGTGCGTATCGAGCCCAACGGCAAACCAGTCCTCGTCGCCAGAACAGATGCTGAGGCTGGTAGTGATGAAGTCGGTGTAAGGCCAGGCACGCAGCAAAGCCTGCTGATAGCTATCGTTGGGCTCCAGACGATCGGGCTGACATGAGGTAGGAGTGGGCGTGGGAGTGGGAGTGAGCACTTCGCCGGCGATGTGGTACGGATGCGCCGTGTCGTAGTCGCCGATGATCTGGCTGTCCACCCGGGCGTACCAGGTGCCGCTGACGTCGGCCGTGAAACGGATGGCTTCATCGCTGGTGCCGGAACGAGCTGATTGCGCAGCCCAAGTGCAATTCGGGCGATAGAGGCTGAGGTTGTAGTTCTTTGGTAAGTCTGTGAGCGTTACCTGGATGGTGTGGCTGATGCCCACCGAAGGGATCTTCCAATAATCCAGATCCTCAGGCGTGCAGACATAGCTCCACCATCCGGATTCGGTGAGCGACCAGGCGGGGCCGCCGCAGACATCATTGGGCTCGAAGCCATCGGGGCACCCGGGATAGCGCGGCGTGGCCGTCGGTGTCGGCGTTGGGGTCGGCGTCGCTCCCCCGCTCAGGGTCACCAGCAGTTCGTAGGGGTTAACGAGCTCGTCCTGGGTGCCAAAGACCAGCGCGTAGTAGGTGCCGGGCTGATCGGCGGCGAGCACGATCTCCTCCTCGGCCGTGCCCGCGTTATAGGACTGCCCGATCAAGGCGCGCGTCGGATCGTACAGCTCCAGATCGGCGTTGTAGGCCATGTCATACAGGCGGACGGAGATTTGCTGGCCCTCAGAGACATTGAACGCGAAGTAGTCCAGGTCGTCGGAGGTACAGATGTAGGATGGGATCGGGGTGCCGGCCGCGATGCGGGAAGCTGTGTCGAAGTCGTCGTTCGGCTCGTATCCATCCGGGCATCCCTGCGCAGTCGCCGTGGGCGTCGGGGTCGGCGTGGAGGTAGCCGTGGGGCCGCTGGAGGTGATGCGCAGGGTGTAGGGGTTGGGGAGCTCGCCCTCCGTGCCCCAGACCCGCACGTAGTAGTTCCCCGCCTGCTCGGCCACGTATACGATCTGCTCAGGTACGGAGCCGCCATTCGCCGAGGTTTCGATCCAATCCGTGAGAGGGCCATACAGATCCAGTGTAGCGTCCCAGGCCAAGTTGAAGAGGTCAATGACGACCTCCTGCCCCATCTCCAGGTAGAAGACGTAGTAATCGCTATCCTCGACCGGGCACACCTCCGCGTTGTAGAGGATGTCGAACTCCGCCGGCGTGGCCTGGTCGAACCAGTTATTGGGCTCGTAGGGATCCGCGCACTCCGCCGCACGCGCGGGGGTCGACGCGATCGAGCGACCATCAGCGCCCGCGCGGCCCCCCATCGCCACGGCGGAGAGGCCGATCATGAGCCCGAACAAGAGAGCCGCCACCAGGGCCAGGCCCCCAGCCCTGCCGATCACCATACGGGTTTCCTTCATGTGCTGACTCCTCACCCGCGTCGGGCTCGCGAGCGAACTCGACGCGGCTCACGCACCGCACACACCACGAAGTTACTAAGAGTGTGTCTGAGAAATGCCGTTGCTTCTGCTGTGGGGAGGCTCGGAGGGGCGGAGCCCCTCCGGAAAAAGCCCTTCTTTTGCCCTCGGCCTGCCTGGCCTCGGCTTGAGTCCTTCGGGAAGGGCCGAGAAAGGCAGGTACAGGCCGGAAAAGTGGGATTTCCGTGGAGGGGAGCCCCCCCACACACCTCCCCCTGTGGAGCTGGTCGTTGAGGGAGACCCCGCAGAACATCTCGCCGGTAAATTTTCAGACACGCTCTTAGCGCCTTAGCGGTTCCTACCGCTCTTTTCAGCCCCCTTAGCGCCTTTTGAGGATGACGGGGGCATACATGCGATGCATCGGATACTCGTCGGCGCCGACGTCGCATCCCTTCCTAGGGCGCCTGCCGCCGTCCACGTCCACTGTCACCCCGGCGTCCACCCCGGCATCGATCGCCGCCGAGTTGCGGGTCAGATGATAGCCGTCGGCGGCGAAGGCGGGGTCGCCAGAGCGGTCCAGGGTGTGAACGATCGCACCCGGCCCGGTCCAATTAGTCGCGTTGCCATGCCACAGCGTCGCCGTGAGCGTGACCGTGTTCGCCTTGCGGGTTGAGAGCTTGATCCCCGCGCTGTGACCGGAGATGATCGTGTTGGTCATCACCACCTGGCTGGAGTCGCTGGGGAACCCGGTGTTATCCACGAAAACGCCGCTTTTGCCGCTGTTGTTCGCCAGGGTGGTATGCAGCCAATGGGGGAACGCGCTATAGACGAAGGCCCCGGCCCCCTCATCGCTCACCGCCCGATTCCCGATGATCACGTTGTTCACCAGGGTGGCCCGACTATCATTGAAGAACAGGCCGCCTCCTCCCCAGGTGGCCCTGTTCGCACGAATGATGTTCCGCTCCAGGCGATCATAACCGCCGAGCAGGTAGAGGCCGGCCCCCGAGTCGGCCGTGTTGGACAGGATCGAACATCCCTCGATGTGGGCGCTGTAAACGCCACCGGAGGAGTTCAAGAACACGCCGCCCCCTCGATACGCCTGGTTATCATGGATGGTGAGGTTGCGCAGGGTGACGGTGCTGATGTGCACGAAGATCCCGCCGCCGGCATCGTTGCCCCACGGGTCGCCGCCCAATCCCGTGGCGTCGCCCCCGGTGATGTGCAGATCCTGCACGGTGAGGCGGATATAGCCGGACACGTAGAGCACACGCCCCTTGCCCTTGGCATCCAGGATGGTGGGATGGGCCGTGGGATCAGGAGCATCCCACCGGGCTGTGGAGTAGCCCCCGCGCAGGGTGAGGGATTTGGTAATGTACACCACCTGGGTGATACCCTGGCGTGCGTGGACGTCGGAATAGGTCCCCTGGGCGATCTTGACCGTGTCCCCATCCTGGGCCGCGTCCACCGCGGCCTGGACCGTGGCGTAGCAGGGGGCCGCCCCCCCGCAATTGCCGTTGGGGGCCACATACAGGACGCCGGAGTCGGCGAGGGCCACGCCGCCCTGAGCCCCCAACAATCCCAACAGCCCCAAAGCCAACCCCAGGCCCAGGGCCAAAGCCAACATCACTCGCCCGCTCATAAATCGCCCCCTTATGTCAATAGATGAGGTGAAGAGTTGCCAGCGTGAACGATGGAGCCAAACAAAAAAACACACCGCCGCCTGCCGACGGCAGTGTGCCCAAACCACGTCTCCAAAGCGTCTCAAGGAGACCGATCCCCACCCAACCTTGGGCTCATTTCGTTGGGACGCTGATGCCGCTGATACTCGCAGATTCTCACAGATGGATCGACGCCGATCAGAGCTCCCTGATGTACATTAACATGCCAATGGGGCACTGACGTCACGAGGGGGACGCCAGCGCACATCCTGCTACCTGCGACGAGCGGTCTCGTATATCTTACGACGCACTTGTGGCTCGGGTCCGAAGTTGAGCAGCAACCCCACCTCGATCTCCGTTGCCTTGAGATAGTTCAGAAGCTGGGCCTCATGCTCAGGAGCAATGGCCTCGGCCGCCTTCAGCTCAACGATCACCAGACCATTGATCAAGAGATCCGCGTAGTACTCGCCCACGACAATGCCATCGTAATGGACTCTGATAGGCGCCTGCTGGATGACATCGAATCCCCTACTGCGCAGTTCATGGGCCAGGGCGTTCTCATACACCTTCTCCAAGAAGCCATAACCCAGGGTGTTGTACACATGATAGAAGGCGTTGATAATGGCGCTGGTCAGCCTACTATGTTTGTATCCCATCATCCTATCCTCTGAAGGCTAACAGGATCCACAAGCAGAAGCACGATCAGCGCAAATCAGCGTGCATCTGTGGCATCTGCGTGCTATCGATTTCGGCTTCCCCGGGTGCGTATCTCGTGCCCGGCCCGGCGGAGGGCGGCCAGGTCCCGCTTGATGGTGGCCCGGCTCACGCCCAACGCGTCCGCCAGATCGTCCACGGTGGGCGCGGCGCCCTGCTCCCCCGCCTCCCGCAGCAGGCGCAGCAGCCGATGCCGACGGCGGGCGACCTTCCCGACGACGGCGTCATCCCCGCCATCCTCCACCGTCCAGATGACCTCCACCCACTCATCGTCGTGCAGCGCCCGGCCGGTGGGAGCCCCCTCCCGTGGGAGGCGACGGATCACACGTCGGGGCCGGGTTCCCTCCCACGCCTCAACGATCGCCCGGTGCTCCGGTATCCGCTCCAGGCTCATACGCCGCTGCTCCGGCGAGACACCCTCCAACAAACGCAACATCCCCTCACGAGCCTGCCGCAAGGCCACGCGGGCCTCCTGATCCCGGCCCAGAGCGGCCAACACCCGGTAGTGCACGAAGGGAATGAGATAGGATTGCTCCACGCCGGGGCCCAGCCGGGCCATCGCCTCACTGGTGGCGACCAGAGCCTCCGCTGGTTTTCCCATCGCCAGGAGCACCGCGCCCCGATCGGCCAGCAGGTTGGTCGCCAGATCCGCCATGCCCAGCTCCCGGGCGATGGACTCCGCGATCTCCAGATATTCCAAGGCGACCGCCGGCTTCCCCTCTCGCAGGCTGAGACGGACCAACGCTCGATAGACCTGCACGGCGATCCAGCGCTCGCCGGACACCAGCAGGAGGGCCAGGCCGGCCTCCAGGCGGCTCCACGCCGCCTCCATCTGCCCTTGCAGCAACGCCATCTGCCCCAGCACACCCAGGGACTGGCCCTCGTAAATGCGATCACCAGTCTCCCGGAAGTACGCCCACGCGGCCTCGGCGTCAGCGACGGCCCTCTCCACGTCGCCGAGTACGGTGCCATACACCGATGCCCTGTTGATGCGCACGATAGCCTCGCCCCGGCGGTGTCCGGTCGCCGAGAAGATCGCCAGGGCCTCGTCGTAGCACCTGAGGGCCTCGCCTACCTCCCCGCGCACGTAGCGTACGTTGCCCAGGTTGAGCAACGTACGCGCCTCGCCGTAGCTATACCCCACCTCGCGGGAGGCATCCAGGGATCGGGCGTAACAGCTCAGGGCGGCGTCCGTATCCCCCTGCTCCATGTGGAGGATGGCCAGCAGGCCCAACGTCTCGGCCTCCCCAAAGCGATTTCCCGAGGATCGACAGAGGACCAGCGTGGTCTCCAGCTCCGTCCTCGCGGCGGCATACGCCTTCACGCCGAGAAGGGCATTGCCCAGCGCGGAGCGGGCCTCGATCTCACCCCCCGTGTCGCCCCGGTGTCGGTACAGTCGAACGGCGGACCGCAGAGGGGAGAGGGCCTCCGCCGGCCTGCCCGACCAGTTGACGATCATCCCCATGGCCGTAAGCGCCGCCGCCTGGCCGCCCTCATCGCCCAAGGATTCCGCCAGGGACAACGCCCGCTGCGCCGCCGACCGGGCCTCCTCGTAGCGGCCGAGATGAGCCAACAGCCAGGCCCGACGACGGTGCACCTCGGCCAGGCGCTCAGGATCTCCACCGGCCAGGTCCGCCAACGCGGCCAGATCGGCCGCCTGCTCCTCCCTCCGCCCCAGGACGTTCAGCACCTCCTCGCGCCGGATGCGGATCTCCCACTGCGCCTCCCGATCGTCCGCGCCGGCGAGCGCGAGCGCCTGATCGTAATGGGCCAGCGCCTCCTCGTGGGAGTACATCGCCTGAGCCCGCCGACCGGCTTGCAGGCTGTAAGCCAACGCCTCGTCCCGCACCCGCCCCAGGGCAAAGTGACGGGCCAGAGCCTCCACCCGTTCCGGGTGCAGGGCCTCCAGCGCCTCGCCGGCACGCCGATGCAGCCGCCGGCGCGCCTCCTCGTCCAGCTCCAGGTACGCCACCTGGCGTATCTTGTCGTGGCTGAACCGGTAAGCGGCCGGCTCCTCCACCAGGAACCGGCGCCGTACCAACGCGCTCACCGCCGCCAGGACCGCCTCCCGCGGCAGATCGCTCGCCTCGGCCAGCAGGGAGAAGTCGAAATCGGTCCCCAACACGGCCGCGGCGTCCAGGACCGCCCGCTCATCCGGCTCCAGCCGCGCCAATCGCCGGGCGATCACCTGATACACCCCGGGCGGCAACGGCAGCTCCGCGTAGTCCGTCGTCACCTCATCCCAGAGGGTGCTCCACTCCCCAGAGGCATCGCGATAGAGCACGCCCTCCTCATGCAGGGCGCGCAACATCTCCAACACGAAGAGCGGGTTCCCCTCCGCCTCGCGGTACAGCCGCCTCTCGAAGTGCGGCACCTCACGCGCCAGGCCCAGGCTGCGCCTCACCAGCTCGCCTGTCTCCCGGGCCGTCAGCCGGGGAAGCCTCAGGCGCTCGCCATACTCCACCCGGTCCAGCGCCCGTAGCGCATCCCACACCGCCCCTCGCGCCCGCGCCTCCTCGTCCCGATAGCTGAGGATGAGCAGCACGCGGCCTTCGGCCAGGCGGCGCGCCAGGTAGGGCAGCACCTCCAGCGTGGCCTCGTCGGCCCATTGCAGATCGTCCAGGATTAGCACATGTGGGGCGATCCGCCCAAGGGCAAGCACCAGGCGGGTCAGCGCCTCCCACAGGCGCATCCGCTCCTGCTCCGGCTCCAGGGCGGCGCGTGGCGGCAGATCAGGCAGCCACTCCGCCAGCTCCGGCAGGAGCAGGCTCGCCTCCCGCAGCCAGATCCCCTCCATCAGATGGGCCAGCTGCCCGGCCCGCATGGGCGAGAGCCCGGCTCGCAACGCCTCGCCCAGCACGCCGTAGGGGGGCGATTCGGCCAGCTCACGCCCACGACCCCACAGGACCCGAGCCCCCCGCCACCCCGCGTCATGGGCGATCTCCTGCAGCAGGCGGGTCTTGCCCACCCCCGCCTCCCCCTCGACGAGGATCAGGCCGCCCCGGCCGTGGATGGCCCCCTCCAGCCGTTCCACCAGCGCGGCCCGCTCCGTCCGCCGCCCCACCAGCGGGACTTCTCCGCTCCCCTCCAGGAGAGGCGAAGGCGGGGCGCTCGCGGGGAGGTAAGCCACGTCCACCGCCCCGGCGCGGGCGGCGATCTCACGGTACAGGGCGACGGTGGCGGCCGCGGGCTCAACTCCTAACTCCTGCGCCAGGGCCGCCCGGCAGAGCTCGTACTGCTCCAGGGCCTCACGGTGCCGCCCCAACAGGTAGCAGAGGCGCATCACCTCGCGATGCCCTTCCTCACGCAGGGGATCCTCCATGGTCAGCTGGCGGGCGTAATGCAACGCCTCCTCATAGTCCCCCTGAGTCCTGCAGAAAGCCAGCAGCCGGTCCAGGGCGGCCAGGTACATCTCCCGCAGCCGCTCCCGCTCGACGAGCACCCAATCGTCGTAGTATCCGGCCATGAAGTCGCCACGGTAGAGGCCGACGGCCTCCCTCAGTCCCTCGACCGGGCCCGGCAGGTCCATGGACCGGGCGGCCTCAAGCGGGGCACATCCGGCCCGGAACGCCTCCACATCCGCCCAGCAAGGCGCCTCGGGATGAAGGCGGACGACGTCGCCTTCGGTGAGGATGAAGGGGACCGAGACGGGGAGATCGGAGAGATGGTGGCGGATTCGCCATAGCGCCTGTCTCAGCCGGCGGCGGGCCTGGGCGTTGGGGAGATCCGGCCAAAAGGTGCCGGCCAGGAGGTCGCGTGTATGCGGGTGACGGTAGGTGACGAGGTAGCCGAACAGGGAGCGCGCCGAGCGGCTGGCGAAGGGCGAAAGCGGGACATCGCCCCAGCTCAGGGAGAAGCCGCCGAAGAGGTGGACTCGAAGGAGCACGTCCTCTCCCTGCGAAGGGGGCGATCTCGGAGGTAGACCGGAGCGAACAGAACCTGCCATCATCTCATCGTGAGCCCCGAGCGGAACGCAAGGGTGTGTGAAGTTTCACACAGTATACCCGGGGTCGCCGCTTCAAGCAACCAGGTGCCACGCGCCCTGACGTGAGGGGAGGGGCCGTCGCGTGTGGACTGCGCGAGGTTGGACATCTGATCGTGGAGGAATGCAAGGTACAACATTCTGTCGGGTTACGCCCAGGGGTACTACCCTACCGGGCGACCCGGCCTCACCATCGTGGAATGGGCATTTCAGCAAGATCTGCACACATCCAGCGACGCCAGGGAAACCCTTTGCAACAGCCGTGCTTTTGCTTTATACTTGATCCTGACATCGTCCCTTCGTCAAGACATCGGTCACCCCACCGCCTGCTCAAGGTGTCCGTTCCTTCCCTGAAGGGGTTCGATCCATGTCCAAGGGATCCTATCCGCATAACCCAAGCAAGGGCGATCTCCTCAAGCACGGGGCACTGGCGGTCTTCATCGAGGCCATCGGCAATTGCTGTCAGCCTTGGGGACCGCGCCTGGCCGTCCTGGGCACCATCGTCAAGGAGATCATGGAGATCATGGACGCGCGGGGCAGCGCCCCGGAAACCGCCCGCCGGGCCATCGCCGAGCTGGCGGATATGTACCAGGAGCGCCTTCGTCGGGAAATGGCCCGCCATGCCCAGGCAACCACCGAGGTCGCCCTAACCGAAGCCATCGATGTCCTGAACGATCTCGGGCTAACGGACGATGATCTCGCCAGGAGGGCAGGTCTGGACGCCGACAAGGCTGCCAGGATCGTGCTGGACAGCGCCCGGGATCGCCTCTCCCTCCTGAATTGGGAAGAGAAGGATCTGACCCAGCGGCTGGTGAAAGCCTACTACGAGGGATACCTCCGGCACCGAGACACGCTCACCCGGGTGGGCATCCCCGCCTTTCTGCTCCTGCTGGAGCGGCTGCCGGATATCGAGCGACGGCTCGTGGAGGTCCTGGACTCGGACCGTAACAAGACGTGGCGCTACGTACGTTGGCCAGTGCGCGACTACGATCGCGCCCTTGGCCTCCACCCCATCGCTCTGCTACCGGAGTACTGCCCAGTTTGCTACGTAGGGACGCGACATCGGGCGGCATTGGAAGATCTCCTGGCCTGGACACGCAGGCTGGCGGAGCGAGAGATAGGCCAACGGTTAGGCTTGCGCCTCTACGTAGGCTCTAGCGGCGCAGGCAAAACTCGACTTCTCATCGAGGCCGGGAAGGTCCTACGTAGAGAGGGCTGGATTGTGGGCTTTCTAGCCGACGGGGTAGTGACAGAGAAGAACGTTTACCATCTCTTGGATAAGGACCAACCTACGCTTCTTATCTTGGACCATGCAGGCGTCCGTTCATCGGAGGTGGAGGACTTACTCTGCGCCATGGCTGAGCATCGCCACCGTACTGATCCTTTTATCCTTATCCTCCTAAACCGGATTGAGCCCCGCTGGTTCAAGGACACTATAAACCCCGGGAGGGACTTCCGGTATGTAGACTTGCCTCGTCTCTTAGACTTGAGCACAGTGGAAAAAACGGCCATTCGCATACCCATTCTGCCCGATATCGACCGGATTCTTTTATTCCAAGAAGCTGTTCGCTGCTTTCAAGAGATCACGACACTACAGGTGGTGAGCACTGTTCCTATTCCCACTTCCGTACCTGAAAATCCGCGCTTTGTTCTTCTCTTAGCTCTCCTAGCCCTAGCCGAGAAGGACACCGATAACACCATCGACAAAGAAATGATTCTAAACTTTGTATGGCAGCAAGAACGAGACGAATGGATTCACCAATTAAAAAAGGAGGGATTGCCCGAGGTACTCAGAGATGACGCTCTCAAATTCGTGGAAGAAGTATGTGCTTTGAAGATTCTAGGTCGTCCCCTTGAAACGCGTGAAGAAATATTAACGATATTAAATAAACGATTCCCATACAGAATTGATCCCAAGAACCAGGCAATCATCATCAATGTTATTCGTTCTCATACGCATTTTAATATCCCAGAACCTCTTGCAAGTTATATTATCAACAGAGTGCACACACTAGACATTTAGCATAATGGCTATGGAAGGTTGCAACGATGAGATTTGATAAACATCACAAGGTATGGCAGCAAGTGCGTTGGCCTGTACAACAAATTGATGCATCACTTAGCATTCGGCCCTCAGTAGTGCTCCACCCTAGCTACCGTCTTATTCCCTACGTTGGAGAGCGTCACAAAGCTCTTCTTGATAACCTTCTTTCATGGGCACATGAATTACAAAAGAGCGAGCAGGGCCTTCTAGGTTTACGGCTATACGTGGCACCGGGTGGCGCGGGCAAGACACGTCTTCTTATTGAAGCAGGAGAAAGCCTACGTCAGGAAGGTTGGCGAATCGGCTTCCTGCCCCAAGGATTAATCACGCACCAAAACGCTGCATACCTCCTAGATGACAAAGTGCCTACTTTGTTAATCATGGATTACGCAAGTACACGATTTGAAGAATTTCAATCTTTGTCTCATGCTATCATACATAGCACCAGAGAATGGCGTCATCCTTTCGTGTTAATCTTATTAGATCGATCCGTTCCCACATGGTACTCAAGCACTATAGATGAGATCTCTCGGGAAGTACCAACTCTGTGTACTTCAATAGATAAAGAGCCTTATGTTGTGCCACCACTAACAGATGCAGAGCGCACACTGTTATTCAAAACAGCAGTTGACAAATTGAGAGAAGTATTTGAGAATACTGAAACTCTCTTGCGATCCGACGAGCTATTAGTGCCTAAACCGTTACCTAAACGACCTCTCTTTGTCCTTCTCCTTGCTTTTCTAGCTTTGGTGGGAGAGCGACCAGAGAATACTATGAACGAGGAGGAGATCCTAGAGCTAACGTGGAGGCGGGAACGTGCTCTGTGGCGACGTCGCCTACGGACCATGGATCTCCCCGAAGTATATGAGCAGGATGCTGTGGATTTCATCGAATCGGTGCGCCTATTAGCCACCTTAGGCCGTTCCTTTGTCACGACTCAAGATGTAATTGCATTTCTGAAAGATCACTTCACCTTGCCTATAGATCCCCGAAGCCAAACTATTATCACCAACGCCATATGTCCCACACTTCCGTATCGCGTACCCTCAATCGAGCCCGATCCTCTAGCTGATTTTGTAATAGAAAAATGGCTCAAGGAGAGGCCCGAGCGTCTTCTCTTGACCTTGCCAACGCGTGTAGAAGTTGTGACTGCCCCTGTGGAAGCAGCAAAAAGGACCTGGAGAGTCCTCACCACCCTACAGCGCATTTGGGCCCATCCTCGTCACGCCACGCCGGAAGAAGTGGAGAGATGGCTGCATACAACCGCCGAGCGTCTGAGCCACCTTCTTACCCCACCGGAGAGAGGTGAGGACCCTGAAATGACATGCCAGACGTGGACTTTCTTGAAGGAGTTGGAGCGGCACCTTCCCGACCCTCAGCGCACTGTGTTTTTCCGCCCCCTGGTGGCCCAGATCCATGCTGCCCAACTGGCCTTTGTTCCCACAAAAGCCTTGATAGAACGCTCTCGACTCCTCAACAATTTGTCTGTTGCTCTCTCCGCTTTGGGGCAACATGAGGAGGCGCTACGTGCAATAGAAGAGGCGGTGAAGCTATACCGGAAGTCGGCAGCCCAGAACCCCGATGTCTTCTTGCCCGACCTGGCCTCAAGCCTCAACAACCTGGGCGCTCGCCTCGCCGACCTGGGCCGCCGCCAGGAGGCCCTGCAGGCCTCCCAAGAGGC
>JAADGJ010000095.1:34619-34848 GCA_013152435.1 Chloroflexota bacterium
TGCCCGACCTGGCCTCAAGCCTCAACAACCTGGGCGCTCGCCTCGCCGACCTGGGCCGCCGCCAGGAGGCCCTGCAGGCCTCCCAAGAGGCCGTCGCCATCTATCGCCAGCTGGCGCAGCGCAACCCCGATGCCTTCCTGCCCGACCTGGCCTCAAGCCTCAACAACCTGGGCGCTCGCCTCGCCGACCTGGGCCGCCGCCAGGAGGCCCTGCAGGCCTCCCAAGAGGC
>JAADGJ010000096.1 GCA_013152435.1 Chloroflexota bacterium
AGCAGCGGCTCTGTTGCCCGTCGCCGTAGACGGTGATGGGCTCCCCGCGCAGGGCCTGCCCCACGAAACGCGGCACGACCATCCCATATCGCCCCGTCTGGCGCGGCCCCACGGTGTTGAACAGTCGGGCGATCACGACAGGCAATCCGTGCTCCCGATGATATGCCAGCCCCAGGAACTCGTCCACCATCTTGGAGGCGGCATAGGACCACCGGCTGCGGGAGGTCGGTCCCAGCACCACGTCGTCATCCTCCTGAAAGGGGACCCGAACTCCCTTCCCATACACCTCGGACGTCGACGCGAGCAACACGGGCACCCGATAGCGCGCGGCCGCCTTCAGCACCGCCTCCGTCCCCATCACGTTCGCCTCGATGGTATAGGTGGGGTGGCGCACGATCAGGTCGACACCTACGGCCGCCGCCAGATGGCAGATGGCATCGCACTCGCTGACCAGGCGATCCAGGACGATCTGATGGAGTCGATGGCGAACCGGAAGCCGGCCCGTCCCCGCAGATGGGCGATGTTCTCAAAGCGGCCGGTGGAAAGGTCATCGATGATCGTCACCTGGTGGCCATCGGCCAACATGGCCTCGGCCAGATGCGATCCGATGAACCCCGCCCCGCCGGTGATCAGATAGTGCATGACGTCTCCCCGATCCCGCGGCCGCCCTCGCTCGCCTCGGGCGTCGCGCTCGGCTTTACTTTTCGGCGTCCGGGTCCTTTCGAGAGCGAATCCGGCGCCCTTTTCCCCGTGTACGTCGCGTCCGGCGACGCACGTTATCCGGCACGCGCCGGACATCGTCCACGGGGATCTCCACCTCCCGCAGCTGCCCCAGGAACTCCATCAGGACCCGCACCCGTTCGCTGGGTCGCATCGGCCCCTGGAAAACGACCTCCAGGCCGCGCAGCGGGCCATGGGTGATCAGCAGGCGATCCCCCGGGCGGAAGCCGTGCGCGGGGAGCCCGCCTGCGGCCTGCACCTCCTGCACCCGCTTCTGCAAATGGTCCATGACCTCATCCGGGATGGGAACGGGCCGCTCGCCGAAGGCCACCACACGGCGCAACCCCGGCGTCCACTGCACGACGGATAACCCCTGGGCGTCCAGATCCAGGCGGGCAAAGAGGTAGCAGGGGAAGAGCGGGCGCTCCACAGTGCCCAGACGACGGTGACGGGTGGGGATCAGGGGGAGGAAAACCTCGATCTCCTTCGAGAGGAGAAGATCGGCGACCTGGAACTCGCGATGCGGCTTGGTGTGTAAGGCGTACCAATGAAGTGCCATTTCTCGTCCGCCATGTCTCAGCCATGCAACAAAGCCGGGACCTCCACAACAAAAAATCGGAAGAGAGGTCCCGGCACCTCCTCTTCCGTCAAGAAAACGGCCACTGTCCGCCCCTCGCTTTCCTTCGAGAACGCTTCCAGAGGCCCATATAGGTGCCCCCGGCCCGACTCGAACGGGCACGCCCTTATCGGGCACAGGCCCTCAACCTGCTGTGTATGCCAATTCCACCACGGGGGCTCTTCGCAGGCCCCATTATAAACACGATTTACCCGCTTGTCAATCGCGCCAGGCTATCGTAGAATGTCCTTTAAGCTCGCTTCCCGTCTCATCGGGAGCGGTCCAACCCGGACATACCCACCTCCAGGAGTCAGCACACCTTATGAAAGCCCGTCCGCTTACCCTTCCTAACTTTGGGATCTCAGGACGTCACACCGAGGCACACCCCACCCCGCCACCGCCGGCAAAGGAGGAAGCCCCATGAGAATCGCATTGGACGCCATGGGGGGGGACCACGCCCCGGAGGCCGCCGTAGCCGGCGCCGTACAGGCCGCCCGCGCGTACGATCTGGAGGTGATCCTGGTCGGCGATGAACGCCGCCTCCAGGAGGAACTCCGCAAGCACGACACCAGCGGCCTCCGCCTGCCCATTGTGCACGCCTCTCAGGTCATCGGCATGGAGGAACACACGGTAGCCGTCAAACAGAAACGGGACGCGTCCATGGTGGTCGCCATGCGCCTGGTGAAGGAGGGGCAAGCCGACGCCTTCGCCTCCGCGGGCAATTCAGGAGCGGTGATGGCGGCGGCCCTCTTCGGGCTAGGCCGTATCCCTGGCGTGATCCGCCCCGCCCTGGTCACCATTTACCCCGCGCCGCCCCGACGCTATATCCTCCTGGATATCGGCGCCAACGCCGACTGCAAGCCGGAGTACCTGCTTCAGTTCGCCGTCATGGGGGCGACCTACGCGGAGAAGATCCACGGGATCCCCCAACCCCGGGTTGGGATCGTATCCAACGGCGAGGAGCCGGACAAGGGCTCCATGCTGGTACGGGAGACGTATCCCCTCCTGAAGGCCAGCGGGTTGAACTTCGTGGGCAACATCGAGGGGAAGGATATCCATCGCAATCTCGCCGACGTGATCGTCACCGATGGGTTCACCGGCAACGTCATCATCAAGCTGACGGAGGGGATCATCAGCTTCCTCGGACGCATGCTCGTCCAACAGGTCACGGGCACGTGGCGTGACCGGATCGGTCTTCTCCTGATGGTGCCCGGTCTGGTGCTCACGTTGCCGGGCGTGCTGCTCATGACCCCCACGCTGCGACGTACACGCCGCCAGCTCGACTGGCGAGAGATCGGAGGTGCACCGCTTCTCGGCGTCAACGGCGTCGTCGTCATCGGCCATGGGCGCTCCGACGCCTACGCCGTCCGACATATGCTGCGACAGGCCATGGCCGCGGTGGAACAGAAACTGGTCCCGGCCATTGAAGAGGGAATCCAACGAGTCGCCCAGATACCAGCCACAAGGAAGAGGGATTGACAATGCAGTCGATAGAAGCCTTGCGAGAACGCCTACGCCACATGACCCCAACAGCCCGAAGGGTGCTGCTCCAAGCGCTTCAAGCCGTGGATGCAGATCCCGACCACACGGAGGTCTCTCCGGAAGTCTTGGCCGAACTGGCCGATCTGATGTCCCCGTCGCGGCCGCGGGTCGTCGTCACCGGCATGGGGGCCATCACCCCTGTCGGCCTGAGCGCGCCGGAGAGCTGGGAGGCGTTCGTGGCCGGCCGCTCCGGCGTCGGGCCCGTCACCCAATTCGACGCCACTCCCTATCCCACCCGCTTCGGGGCGGAGGTGAAGGGGTTCGATCCCACCTCGCACATCCCGCGAGCGGAAGCCCGACGCATGGCGCGCTGCTCCCAATTCAGCGTCGTCGCCGCCGGGGAGGCCCTGGCCGACGCCGGGCTGGACACGCTCCCCGACGGGGGATTCCGGACCGGGGTGATCATCGGCACGGGGCTGGGCGGGTTCGAATTCTACGAGAAACTCCTGCGCAGACAACCCAATAGCCCCATGCGCGTGCGGCCTCTGACGGCCACGGGCGGGCTGCCCAACATGCCGGCCTTCCACATCAGCCAGTTCTACGGGGCGCGCGGCCCCAACAACACCGTCGTCACCGCCTGCGCCGCCGGCACCCAGGCCATCGGCGAGGGGATGGAGTGGATCCGCCAGGGGGCCGCTGATATCGTGATCGCCGGCGGCGTGGAGGCTTTGATCTGCGAGACCTTCTACGCCGGGTTCTCCGCCATGCGGGCCATATCCACCCGCAACGACGACCCGCAGCGGGCAAGCCGTCCCTTTGACGCCAAGCGGGATGGGTTCGTCATCGGCGAGGGATGCGGCATCCTGATCCTGGAGCGGCTGGATCACGCGCTGGCTCGCGGCGCCCGCATCTACGCCGAGCTGGTCGGGCACGCCGCCTCCGCCGACGCGTATCACGTCGCCCAGCCCGACCCGGACGGCACCGGGGCGATCCACGCGATGAAGTGGGCGCTGGCCGACGCCCACCTGCCACCGGAGGCGATCGACTACATCAACGCGCACGGCACGTCCACTCCCCTGAACGACGCCATCGAAACCCGGGCCATCCGGCACGTCTTCGGCGCCCACGCGGACCGGCTGGCGGTCAGCTCCACCAAGTCCATGATCGGCCACTGCTTTGGAGGCGCGGGAGCCATCGAGGCCATCGCCACGGTGTACGCGGTGCAGCAGGACCTGATCCATCCCACCATCAACTACGAGTTCCCCGATCCGGAGTGCGACCTGGACTACGTGCCCAACGAGGCGCGCCGCACCCGGGTGCGGGCGGCCCTCTCCAACTCCTTCGGCCTGGGCGGGCAAAACGCGTGCGTGGTGGTCGCCAAGTGGGAGCCGTAATACACATTCAGGGGATCACCCCGAGGTTCCGTCTGCAAGAGACGATCCCAGGCCCGGCCTGGGCCTGGGTCCCCGTCGGCGCCAGGGGCAAAGCGAGCCAGGGCACGTGAGCACCTGAAGATCACCTGCAGCCGCTTCCATGCCGCCCCTCGGCTCGGCGAGCGGAGGCGTTTCACCCTGTAGCAACCAGGAGGATGCAAACCGCATGCGTGTGATCACGAACGATAAGTACATCGAACGGCGAGCCCGTATCGGGAATATCGCCAGTTGGGTAGGGCTTGGCATATTGGCGGCCGGCATGGCCGCTTCCTTTCGACCGGAGTACATCTACATCGCCTTCGCCTGCCTGATCCTGGGCTTCATCGCCGCCAACATCGGCACATACCAGCTCCGCCGCTTCGGGCGACGTCCGCGCCCGGATCAGGTCCTGAGCCGAGAGCTGAGGGGATTCGACGATCGATACGTCTTCTTCGCGTGGACAGCCCCCCTCCCATACGTCGTGGTCGGCCCGCCCGGCGTCTTCGTGTTCATCACCCGGGATCAGAGCGGCCGGGTGATCTGCGAGGGCGACCGATGGCGGCAGCCCTTCCGGATCACCCGCATCTTCGCGGCGCTGGGCCAGGAGGGATTGGGGAATCCGACCAAGGAGCTCCAGAGCGAGATCGAGCACATGAAGGAGTGGCTGGCACAGCACCTACCCGAGGGGGAGATCCCACCCGTGTATGGGGCGGTCGTGTTCATCCATCCTAAAGTGCAGCTTGAGCTGCACGATCCCACCGTGCCAGTTCTGCCCGCCAACAGGTTGAGGAGCTGGTTCCGCAACTATGCCAGGAAGCGAGTGCTGAACGAGCGTCAGCGGCAGACGCTTGAGGAGCTTTTCCAGGGGGGGAAACGAAAGAAGAAGTGAGGGGAGCCGACCTGTGGCTCCTATTCGCATCAACTTAACAGCATAAGCGAGGCCCCCGCCTGTCGCTTTTTCCCTCCACGGGCGGTCGCACTTGAAAGGGGAGGTGCGGAGGGGAAGCCCCTCCGCAGAAAAACTCTTTCTCTCGCCTTTTACCTGCCTGGTTGGGGCTTTGGCCGGTGGCCTCCGGCCCCACGGGGCAGGTGAGGGCCTGAAAATAGAGTTCTTCGGAGGGGCTACCGCCCCTCCACCGCCCCTCCGAGCCACCCCAGAGATGCGGGGCCACGCTTCCGTATCGCTTAATTTGATACCAATGGGGGAGCCGACCTGTGGCTCCCCTTCCATCACGGTATCATCCCGGGGCTAGGCTGGGCTGCGGCACCCACTGCACACGACGGTCGGGCGACACGCGGCGGGCTGAATTGACGATGAAGTCCTTCCCCTCCCGCTCGATCACGCGCACAAAGGCGGTCACCACGGCGGGGTCGAAGTGGGTGCCCGCACACCGCTGCAACTCCTCCAGGATCTGATCCGGCGACATCCCTCGCTTGTACGGGCGGTCGGACGCCATGGTCTCCACCGCATCCGCCACGGCGAGGATGCGCGCCTCCAGGGGGATCTGTTCCCCGGCCAACCCATCGGGATAGCCGGTGCCATCCCAGCGCTCGTGATGGTGGCGCACGGTCGGGATCAGCCGGTGGAGCACATGGCTGCTCTCCAGCAGCTCCGCGCCGATGTTCACGTGTTCCTTCACCACATGGTATTCCTCATCCGTCAGACGCCCCGGCTTGTTCAGGATCGCATCCGGGATCCCCACCTTCCCCACGTCATGACACATGGCAGCCCGGCGCAACGTATCGATTTGGGTGCTCGACAGCCCCATCTCCTGAGCGATCGCCACCGCGTAAGCCGCCACCTGCTCAGAATGGTTGTACACGTAAGGGTCCCGGAAATCGATCACGTTCGCCAGCAAGCCGAGCAGCTCCTCGTTCACCTGACGGATCTCGGCGTTGGCGGCCATCAGGTCCTGGTTCAAGGCCTTCAGAGCGCGGATGTTGTCCGCCGTGCGATCGATGTACTGCTTCTGCGCGTACCGCACGATGAACAGCGGGACGAGGAAGGCGAAGACGCCGTACACCCCCAGGCCCGCATATGCGACGGCCAGCACCAGCGCCAGGAACCCCAGGGCGATGTAGTGCACCCACAGCCACTGGAACTGTTCCTTCCAGACCTGGATCGGATTGCGACGCTCATCCAGCGCCACCGCCGTGGAGACCAGACCCACGTTGATCGCGTAGTACACCCCCGCAGCCAGGGCGCTGGGCACGATCAACGCCAGTAGCGACCGAGCGTTGACCGGAACGCCCAACGCCTGGAACACCAGGCTGGCGGCCGTGCCGGCCAACATGTGAGCCGCCAGGTTGTACGCCGCCTGATACCACGGCGGCCGGCGGCGATAGGCGTGGGTCAGCGCGATGACCGGGGCCAGCGCGGCCACGCCAGGCGGTCCCAACAGGAACGCAGCCGCCAGCGACATCACGAAGCCCAGGGAAACGGTGCTGGCCATGTAGAGGTCCAGCGCCAAGCCCTCGCTGGCCCAGGCCAGCGCGATCAACATGATCAACGCCGTGAGATCGACCGAGGTCGCACGCGGCAGGTAATACACCATCAAAGCCGCCCCAGCGGCCACCACCACGGCGATCAGCGCCCACAGATCCCAGCTCGGCATATCCGACTTCGCCGCGCCGGCGATCACCTTGGGCTGCTCCGCCGGGGCCTTCTTCACCTCGGCGCTCT
This sequence comes from Chloroflexota bacterium, assembly GCA_013152435.1. Classification (NCBI taxonomy): domain Bacteria; kingdom Bacillati; phylum Chloroflexota; species Chloroflexota bacterium. Next base: position 6,914 of record JAADGJ010000096.1, read on the forward strand.
GGACGGGCGACGAGGACCGTTCCTCCTGCAGCCGCATGTCCACAGCGCTCGCCACGCATACCTGATTGCGCCCCCGGTCCTTCCCCAGATACAATGCCGCGTCCGCCCGACGCAGAAGATCGATGGGGGTTTCCGCGTCATCCGGATACGTGGCGACGCCCACCGTGATCGTCACGTGAATTGGCTTCCCGCCCTCCGACGGGGTGAGCGACAGCGCCTCCACCCGCTTTCGTATGCGCTCCGCAACGGCCAACGCCTCGTGGGTATCGCTGCCGGGCAGCACGACCACGAACTCCTCGCCCCCAAAGCGCGACACCACACCTCGCGGCCCCACGGTGGATCGGATCACGTCGGCCACCTGTCGCAGGACCTCATCCCCCACCAGGTGCCCATATGTGTTGTTGACCCGGCGTAGGCCATCCAGATCCGCCATCAACACGGACAGCGGCTGCCCCAGCTGCCGCGCCCGCCGCAGCTCCGTCTCCAATACGACGTTGCCATGTTTGGCGTTATACAGCCGGGTCTTGGAATCGACGCGCGCCTCCTCCTCCAGGAGCGGTATCCCCAACGCCCGGCGCACCAGGATCAGGGATACGAGGGAGAAGAGGCTCAGCGGCGGCAGGATCTGCCACAGCACGACGAGGCTCGCCCCGATACAGAGCAGGAGGAAGTCGGTGCTCATCCCCTCCACGTCAAACGTCGGGGCTTTCCAGGAGGCCACCCCCCGGACCAGGAGGATGCCCAAGGCCACCAACACGTGGTTCACGGTGACGTAAATCACCGCGCCGGTCAGAAGCCCCAGCTCCCCCTTCAGGGATAGCAGGCTGCCATCGCCCACGATGCTATAGCACACCTGATAGGCGAGCCATCCCGCCAGGAAGTGGGTAGAGGCGTTAAAGGCGGCGATATACCACCGCTGCCGCTGCCGCCACGCCGCAACCCCGTACGAGATCGCGATGATGATACCGGCCAGCCCCGGCCCGACCAGGAAGAACGCGGGGAAGATGAAGCCCAGCGCAGCATGATAGATGGAGTAACGGAGGGCGGCCACCCCGAATAGCCGGGCGACGATCGCCCCGATCAATAAGAACACAAAAGCCGCCCAGTCCACAGACTGCGCCGGGAGCGTAAGCACCTCGCTGATGAACCGGGCACCCACCAGGACCACGACGCCGCCCACGAAAAGCTGGGCCGACAGCGATATCTCGCGAAACGGCTGCGAGGATGGGGTCAGGGTCTTCTTCTCCGGATATACTTTCCATTGCTGCCCCATAAGTCTCGTTCCTCCATGCGATACGACGAAGGCTGCCCACCCTTGCATACAAGGCACGGGCGGGCAGCCTTTCGATCCTATAACGAGGGGAGAGGATCAATCGTCAAAGAAGTAAGCTCCCCAGTTCACGCCGCCCCAGTTTACGCCACCCCAATTCACACCACCCCAATTGACACCGCCCCAGTTCACGCCGCCCCAATTCACGCCACCCCAATTCACACCGCCCCAGTTCACGCCATCCCAATAGATCGGCGTATCCGGCGGGGTCAGGAACTGGCTGATCTGAATGCCCACGTTGGCCGATTCCGTGGTGGACATCTCCAACGCCCGCTTCACGCTCAAATAGCCATACCCGGCCCGGGCGGGATCCATGCCCGGCCAGGAGCGGGCGGCCATCCACAACCGATACTTCACCTGGTCCGGCGTGAGCTCGGGCTCCTCCTCCAGCAGCAGCGCCACGGCGCCCGAGACCACGGCCGTGGAGGCGGAGGTCCCGGAGAAGCGGATGTACCACTTATCCACGATGGCCTGCGGATGCTCCTTGCGGAACACCGACCGGGGAGCCAGGGTCGTCACCAGGCGAAGGCCCGGCGCCACCAGATCGGGCTTCACCCGCCCGGCCTCATCCACACCCCACGCGGACCATGCGGGGATCGTGTCATCCTGGATATCCGGGGTGCCCTGCTCGTCCGCGGCGCCCACCGTGATGACGAACGGATCGTTGGCGGGCGGGTACAGGATGCCGTCGCCGCCGTTGTTGCCCGCGGCCACCACGACCACGAAGCCGTTGAACCACATGACCTCAACCGCGGCGTCCAGGGGGCTCTCGTGGTAGGATCGCGGCGTCGCGCCCGTGACGGAGAGGTTGATGACCCGCACGTTCAGCTCATCGCGATGATCGTACAGCCATTGCAACCCCGCGACCAGATCCGACTCATAGCCCGTCCCATCATCGCCGCCGACCTTCACGCTGACCAGGTTCACCCGGGGCGCGATGCCGATGTACTTCCCACGGGAGATCGCCCCATCGCCCCCGATGATGCCCGCCACCGCGGTGCCATGTCCATAGAAATCGTTCACATGCGGGCTGATGGTCGATGTGCTGACCCGCACCTTCAGCCGGGTGCCTCGTCCCTGGCCAAAGTCGCTCCGGATACGTCCCTTCGCCGTCCTCTTCTCAACGCCACTGTCTACAACCGCTACGGTCACCCCCTGCCCGAGTATCCCCTCCATCCAGGCGGGAATCGCCTCCACGGACAGGTTATACGTATTCTTCAACCTCTTCACATCGTCATCATCGTCATCATCATCATCGTCGTCGGCCAGGCGTGCATGACGAACCAATGGCCCATCCACGGTGACCGCGCGCACGCTCGGATGGGCCGCCAGCCTCTCCAACGCATACTGGGGCACCAGCGCCACAAAGGAGTTGATCAAATGCAAATCCGCCAGAACCTGGCCGCCCAGAGAACGGGTGAACGCCTCCGCCGCCGGGCTGGTATCCGCCCGCTGCACGATCACGCGTATCGGCTCGCCCAGATCACCCGCAACTGCTGGCGCTGCGCTCCCCACGATAGACAACAACAGCGCCAGAATTAACGCCATGCGGAACACCCATTGCCACATGGCAGTGGACCTTCGACCACCCAGAGATGCAGAAGTCACGGTCATTATCCCCTCCCTTACACGCCAGCAGTCCGGTGAGATCTCTTGCAGCAGCTAGGCACCCATCGGTGCCACCCCTTTTACAATCACTCCCATTATACTCGGAGAATTTACGGATTGTCTACGGGTAGATTGAGCAACACAAGGTATAATGACTGGTATTTTCGTCCCAGTGACCGTGGGAGAGCACCCTAAAGCATATCTGAGACATCCCCCCGCCCCTGCCGCGGAGAGGCCCGGAGGGGCGGCGCCCCTCCGAAACCCCTCTCTCACATCGACATACATGGCACAATGCGGGACGTACGGCTGTGCGCCTCCACACCACGGCGCTGAATTCAAGTGGGGACACGGCGCGCCGTGCCGCCACAACACGCGGCCAGGAAAGCGGAGGGATCTTCTCCACACCCCCTCCCGTGGGGCATGTCGCAGGGGAATGCCCCCGGCACCTTGCCGGTATGTTCAGATACGCCCCGCAGGAGCGGGAAGGCTACACGGACACCTGCGGTCGACGCAACGGCTCGGGCATGGTAGCCCGCAACTGCTGGTACACCTCGGGAGTGGCCCGCCCGCCGGCCGCCTCCAACGCGATCAGCCAGGCCCCGATCACCGGCTCGAACTCCGGGACGATGATGCGAGCCCGCGGGGCCACGCGATGCACCGTCGCCCGGATGACATCGAAGAGCAACGGCCCCTTCCCTTTGAAGATGCTCCCGCCCAGCACCACCTCCACATCCGTGTCCTCAAGCCCCAGACGGCGGATGATCGTCCCGGCCGTGATCCCCACCTCCTCGCCCTGCATGGTGATCAACTCCTGGGCGACCGGGTCCCCTCGGTAGGCGGCCTCAAAGATCAGGGGCGGCAGCTGATAGATCTTCGACCGCACATCGCCCTCATAGAGGGCGTGCAGCAGGGCCTCCATATCCTCCAGCCCGAACTCCTCCAGGATCATCTCCGTCAGCATCGTCTGCGGGCCGCGTCCGTCCCATGCCCGCATCACGCGGCGGATCGCCTCCCGTGCCAGATCGCCGCCGCCCCCCCAATCGCCTGAGTGCCACCCCAGGCCGGGGAACACGATCTCAGTCCCATCCGGGCCACGCCCGGCCGCGTTGGTGCCCGATCCGCAGATCACCGTCACCCCCCACGGCCGACTGAGCCCTGACCGCAGGGCGGCCATGGTGTCGTTCTTGACCGTGATCTCCTGCGCCAGCCCCAAGGCGCGCACCGCCGGGATCAGCATGGCGTAATCCTGGGGGAGATCGGCGCCGGCCAGGCAGAAAGCCCCATGAGCGATCTGCTCCCCCCGCAGGCCAGCCTGCTCCAGCGCCTCCTCCCCCGCCCGGCGATACTCGGCGATCACGGCCTCCAGGCCCGGCCCCTGGTGATTCCCCGGGCCACCGCGGCCAAACCCCAGGATACGCCCCTGCTCATCCCCCACCACGCAGAACGTCTTCGACGCGCCCGCGTCCATACCCAGGAAGTAGCGCATATCCCCCTCCTCCACGCCAGATCCCGTCAGGAAGATTTCGAGCTCTCCCCGAAGAACTGGGGGAGGAACGGGCGATTCGCCTCCAGGAGCGCGTCGAGCAGCCCCTGGGCGACGGAGAACGACGGCACCAACGGATGCGCCAGCAACGCCTGCAGAGCGGCACGTCGGTCGCCCTCCGCACCCGCCTTGGCCGCCAGCACCTCATACGCCTTCACCTGCTGGGTCAACCCCAGGATCTCGGGCGCCATGGGGGCCGTCACCAGGGGACGAGCGCCGCCCGCCCCCACCACGCATGGGATCTCCACGACCACATCCGGCGGGAGATCGGGCACGGCGCCCCGGTTCAACGTGTTGACGACGTGCACCTCCTTCTTATCGTTCTCGATGGCGGAGATCAGCGAGACGGCCGCCTTGGAGTAGTAGGCCCCTCCCCGCTCCTCCAGCAGCTTGGGCTTCTCATGCAACTGGGGATCCCGGTACATCTCCATCAGCTGGCGCTCGATCTCGATGACCTCCTCCCCGCGCGTCTTCTTCGCCTTAAGCTGCTTCTCCAGCACCCGATCCCGGTTGTAATAGTAGTTCAGGTACCCACACGGGATGCACTGCAGGGTCTCCAGCAGCTCCGCCGAGAACCCCCAATCATCGTCCTCACGCCGGCGGGCCTCCTCTACTGCCTTCTGGAAGACCTGATCCCAGACGTCCCGGCCGTCTACCCAGGCCCCTCGCAGCCAGTTGAGATGGTTCAGCCCCACGTGATCGATGGTGACGCGCCGTCGGTCCACGCCGAATTCCTTCGCCAGGCGCATCTCGATCCCGATGGGAAGGTTGCACAGACCGATCACGGAGATCTCACTGTAGCGTAGCAACGCCTCCGTGATGAGCCCGGACGGATTGGTGAAGTTCACCAGGAAAGCGCCCGGCGCGGCCAACCGCTGAATATCCCGGGCGATGTCCAGGAGGACCGGGATCGTGCGCAACGCCTTGGCAAACCCGCCCGGCCCCGTGGTCTCCTGGCCGATGACGCCGAAGCGCAGGGGGATCTTCTCATCCTGCACCCGGGCGGCCATCTGCCCCACACGAATCTGCGTGATGATGTAATGCGCCCCCTCGAGGGCCCTCTGGCGGTCGGTGGTCAATTCCAACTCGACGCTCACGCCCGCCGCCTGCAACATGCGCTCCGTCAACCCGCCCACGATGCTCAGCCGCTGCTCGTCGATGTCCATCATGGCGATGCGGGCCACGTTCAACTCCTCGCGGGCCTCCACGAACCCCTCAATCAGCTCGGGCGTGTACGAACTTCCCGCCCCGATCACGGCGACCTTCAGATCACGACTCATTTCTCACCCAACCTCCTCATCCTTCAGATCGATCGGCTGCCCGGTCTCCGCCGAGCGATGCGCAGCCCAGCACAACCGGGTCACCGCATATCCCTGATCCACATCCGCCGAAAACTCCTCCCCGGCGGACAACCCACGCAGCCAGTGCTCCACCATCCAGACCGGGAACCCGCGCAGCACGCCATCGATCTCGCCGACCAGCGTGCCCGGATAGCTCCAGCGCTCGCCCGCCTGGTGGATCATCTGGTCCTGGGTATCGATGAACTGGGCGCCCCGCTCCCCCACCAGCTCAAACTTGAAGTCGTACACGGTGGGAAGCGACTCGGGGAGCGTCCATGCCGTCTCGAACACGGCCGTCATCTCCGGCTCGAACTCCACGGTCGTGTGCAACGCGTCCCAGGTGTCCACGCCACGCCCGGCCAGCTGTCCCCGCAGCCCGACGGCGTACACCCGCCGGGGTTGGGCGCCAGACAGCCACATCGCCAGGTCGGCCAGATGAGGCAACAGGAACCACCCCGGGCTGGATCGAGCCGCCCATCCCAGCATGCCGGTGGGCACCCAGATGGTGTCGTTCAGGCGGGCGTTGATCCAGCGCACCGCGCCCAGGTCCCCGCGCTGGATGGCCGCCCGGGCGGTCACGAACGCCGGATTCCAGCGATTCTCGAAGGCGATCATGCAGCGCACCTCCGCCGTCCTCACCGCCTCCCGAATGGCCGCCGCATCCTCCAACGTCGTCGCCAACGGCTTCTCGATCAGCAAATGCAGCCCACGGGCGGCCGCGTCCAGCGCCGGCTCTCGATGGGCGAAATCCGGCGTGGCCACGATAGCGGCGTCCAACTCCGAGCGTTCGTACATCTCCTGATGCGTGGCATACACCGGGACCTCCAACACGCTCGCCGACCGCCGGGCGCGCTCGCTGACATCGCACGCGGCCACCACACGCCCCATCCCCGACTGGTTGACGGCCCGAGCGTACATCATGCCACGGATCCCCATGCCGACGATGCCCACTCGTATCATGTCCTCCTCCACACCTTCCCTGCCCGGGAAGCCCAGAGTTAAAATCCCAATCCCCGCTGCTTCAGGCTGACGTATCGCCCCTGCCCGATGATCAGATGGTCCAGCACCTCGATGCCCAACAGATCCCCCGCCCGGACGGCATCCCGGGTCAGCTGCACATCCTCTGGGCTGGGGGACGGATCACCCGAAGGGTGATTGTGCGCCAGGATAACGGCCGCACAGTTCGCTCGAATGGCCGCCCGAAACAGCTCACCGATGCGCACCACGGCGGAGTTCAGCGAGCCCTTATAAACCGTCCGGATGGCCAGGACGCGATTCCGGGTGTCCAACAGGATCACCCGCATCTCCTCCTGCTCCAAAACCCCCATGTCCAGGGCGATCAGATTGGCTGCGTCGTCGGGCGTGGTCACCTGCGGCCTCTCCTCGGGGGACGCCACCAGCAGGCGCCGTCCCAGCTCCAGGGCCGCCTTCAGCTGAGCGGCCTTCGCCTCCCCCACGCCGTGCTCGGCGCACAGATCGGCAAAACTGGCCCGGGCCAGACCGGACAATCCCCCGTATTGGGCCAATAGCCGGTTCGCCACCTGGATGACGCTCTCCCCATGGACGCCCACCCGCAGGATGATCGCCAGGAGCTCGCCCGTGGAGAGGGCGCCGGCCCCATAGTGCTTCAGCCGCTCACGCGGCCGCTCCCCCACCGGCAGATCCCGGATCATCGGCCGGTATTCGACGCTCATCGCCTCCTCCGAACGGCAGCTGCCGGAGCGCATCCCCGTGATAGCGCACGGCTGTGCACCTTCGTGAGGCTGCCTCCTCACGACATTCGCACCAAGATACGCCACCCGGACCGAGTATTCCACAAAGAGGATACACTACCCACCACGCGATAGTGTATCCTTTTCGGTGAAAATACAGCGGGGAGCTTTGAGGGGCGCAGCCCCTCAAAAGAAACTTCCCGGTTTCCGCCCCTCACCTGCCTCGCCCGGCCTTGCCCACCCGAATCAGGCCGGGAAAGGGCAAATGCAAAGCGGAAAAAGAGGATGTTTTGGCGGAGGGAGGTCCCTCCGCACCTCCCCTGTGGGCTTGCGATGGGCCTCGCGGAATTTCCACCATTTTGGATACACTACCCACCACACCATCCGTTTGCTTGCGTCCCCGCGGTCGGATATAATGGGCACACCTTAGCTCGGGAGGGTTCCCGCATTATGTCACCCGATCTCATGAACACCATCGGCGTCGTGCTCCAGGTGATCCTGGCCCTGGCCGGCGCATTCTTCTTCGCCTTCTGGATCAGCCTGGTGATCTGGACGTTCCGGGATATCCGGGCCCGCACGCGTGATATCTTCGCCCAGATCCTGGCCACGCTGCTGGTTCTGCTCTTCACCCCCTTCCTGGGCGCCGGGCTTGTCCTCTATCTGCTTTTGCGCCCCAAGGAGACCCTGGCAGAGGCCTACGAGCGGGCCCTGGAGGAGGAAGCCCTCCTGCGGGATATCGAGGAGCAGCCAGCTTGCCCACGCTGCCAACGCCCCGTCCAGGCGGACTGGCAGGTATGCCCTTACTGCCGGGAGACCCTCAAGACCCCTTGCCCGCGCTGCGGCAAGCTCATGGCGCTGGACTGGGTCATCTGCCCCTATTGCGCCCGGGAGACCACCCCACAGCCCCGCCGTCTGGAGGAGACGCTGACGCTGGAGACCGCCTCCCTGGACAGGCCGGAGTAGCCATCTACATCCCCTGACGAATCGTTGAGCCGCTCGTCGCGCCCAACCATGGAGCACCTCGCCCACAAGGATCGCCAGGGCAGAGATGGCTCACAGCCCTTTCTTCTCCCCACCCAACGACACCTTATGTCAATATCGCCGCGATCGGAGGGCCAGATTCGACTACTGGGACTCCACCACGCGCACGGACCCACAGGGGACCTCCGGCCCCAGAGGCTCTCCATCGGGGCCGACCACGGCCACCAGCATCCGATACTCGCCCGGGGGCGTGATCGGATTCAGGTTCACATCGTGCTCGTCCCGCACCACGGCATCGCCGGGCCAGGTATCCGGCGGATACATCGCCCACATGCCCTGCGGGCGCTCCAGGCCCGCCCCCCAGATCTGCCCCAACCCGTCGACCAGATGTAATCGGGGCCGGGCGTCCACGGGGGGATCGCCGGACCGCCGCCAGTACAACGCCACGTGGACCCACCCGGACGGGGGATGATAGATATCGTCTCGGGCAGTCACCGTCGTCTCACTCAGCCGGCAGCCCGCCAATGTCAACCCCGGCGCCAGGGTTTCCTCCAACGGCCGCACCCCGGATGGCAGGTCCGGCAGGAACCGCCGCACCGCGTACGCGCGGATCACGACCCCCGCCGGGAATTGTTCGGTGACCAGCGGATACCGCTCGCCCAGCCAGCGCTCCACCAGGCGATCGTCGTCCACGTTCTCCAGGTGCGATTCGACCAGCCAGATGGTGTCAAAGCCGCTCATGCCCTCCAGGGGAGGGGCCACCTGGGCCATGTCATCCAGCCGGCCGCCAAAGGGGAAATACACGGGCAGCTTCCCCCGATAATATCGCAGGAACGCCGTGCGCACGTAATCCACGTGGATCAAGATCGCGTCGTTGGGACCCTCATGAGCCTCAATGTAGCGGGCCGCCGCCCGCCAGTCCTCGCGTCGCGTCTCCGGCCGCCAGTCCCACGGCAGCGCCGCCAGGTTGGCGGCCAGCAGAACGGCCAGAAACGTCCCGCCCAACAGGAGCGTCCCGGGCGTGCGCCGTCGGATCAGCCGCACGATGCTCAGCCCCCACCCCAGGCAGAGGAACGGCACCAGAAAGAGCCAATATCGCGTCTCGGCAAAGGTCGCCTGGTTGCGAGCCAGCAAGATGTTCCCTATCAGCCAGGGGACGACGAGGATGACGAGCAGCTCCCCCACCCCCTTCCGGTCCCGCGACGGGCCCCGGAGCCCCTGCATCACCAGGGCCACCAGCGCGGCCGCCCCCGCCAGCACGGCCACATCGCCGAGCGCATCCAGCGGGGCGCGATGGATCAGGAAGGCACGGCTGAACCGCCTCAGCGTGATGCCCGCATCGGCGAAGGCGCGCCCCGGGGTCGATTCCACGCCGCTCACGAACCACGCCTGCCACGCCAGCGGCAGGAATCCGATGGCCACCCCGGCCATCGCCAGGACGCCGGTCACGGCCAGCCACCGCGTCCCCCGGCCGTCGCCGGATCGCCACCGCCGGGCCAGGGCCATCAGCCACCAGATCCCGGCGGCGGGGAGCAGCAGCGCGTTGAACAGGTACGCGTATACACCAGCCAACGACATCACGCCGAACACGATCCAGCCACGCCCATTCATGTCCTCCGTCGCCCGAACTAGCCCCCAGAACCCGAACAGGGCGAAGGTGGCGGCGGGCATGAACATGCGCGCCTCCTGCGAGTACCAGACGAGGAACGGGTTGAGGACGAACAGCAGGGCGGCCACAGCCCCGGCCGCCCTCCCCCCCCAGCGACGCCCCAAAGCGTACACGGGGAACACCCCCAGGGCGCCCAGCAGCACGCCCAGGGAGCGCACGGCCGCGTCTCCGGTCCCAAACAACAGCGTCCAGCCCCGCAGGAGCAGATAGTAGACGGGGGGGTGCTTATCGCGAACCAGCTCCAGCCCCACGCGCACGATCTCCGAGGCCGGGCGGCTGGCCCAATACGCGCTCACCGATTCATCAAACCACAGGCTATGGTATGTCAACCGCCACAGGCGAATGGCCAATGCGAGCAGGAACAGGGCGACCGGCTCCCACCGCGCCCAACGCCTCCGCGCCCACGAGAGCATGACGATTCCACCTCAGGATCAGGATCAAGCGATGAGCCCACCTTGTCCGGTCAAAGCGAGGGACAGACCTCGGGGACATCGGCCGCAGTATACCATACAGCCACCACGCGGGCACAAAGTGCAGAGGAGAAGGGGGCTCAACAGTAGGTAAGATACGATAGGCAATATCGTGCGCCGAAGGGAAGCCGGGAGGGCGCGCAGGCGAACGTGACACGGGCATGCCCCTTAACGAACTTGCGGCGGGAGGATGTCCCGCCGCAAGTTTTCACACGTCTGGATCGCTTCTGCACGCCACGAGCGCGCCGGAACTCCTATCCCTTCACGGCTGTCCGGTGGCGATGCGGGCTGCCAGCGTCGCCCGCACGGCATCCGGCCCGCCGCTGATGCGCTCCACCTGGCAGCCGGCGGCCACCAGGCCCGCCTCCTCCAGCTTGCCATACCCATCGCCGATGATCGTCACCCGCGCCGCCTGCTCCGCGTCCACCAGCGAATAGCCAAAAGCCAGGCGGAAGTGCATGATATACTCGGCGGCCAACAGGAAGTTCGTCCGCTCCCCCGGGGCGCCCACAGGCCCCAGCAACACGTAATGCGTCAGCGTCCGCTCCCCCGTCTCACCGCCGTCCGTGGTCAGCGTCAGCTCAAGCGTCTCCGTGGCCCCGGACGCCAGGATGATCGCCTGGCTCACCAGGGAGGTTCCCTCTACAGCCACGACGTACATCCCGGGGTCCAACCCCTCGATACGGAACGACTCGTCTTGGGCGACGGTGGCGCGTCCGGCCTCCGTGGTACCATCGCGCAGCGCGACCACCACGCGTCCGGCCCCGCCGTTCACCCACCCCTCGATCACGCCGGGGATCAGCGGCACCGTGAGCTCGATCTCGGCCATGTCCTGGCCATCCAGGGTGACGGGATCCGAGGAGATATCCATCCCCTCCACGCGCACCACGTAAGTCCCTGCCGGCAATCCCTCAAACCGGAACCGCTCGTCCGCTCCCACGTCAGCCCGGGCGACCTCCTCCTCCCCCCGTAGCAAGACCAGTGTCTGCCCCGCCCCATTGCGCACCAGCCCGGCCAACACGCTCTCGGAGGGTTGATCGCTGACCACGGTTCGCTGAAACACGACCAGGAACGAGTGATGGAACAACGTGTTGCCCGGCGCCTCATCCGGGTGTCCGGTATGCAGGTTCTCCACCCGGTCCGACGGCAGCCCCACGCCCTCGACGGCGCACACCTGCCACTTCCACATGGGGAAGTCGGCCCCGGCCTCCTCATCCGTCTTGTCGATGGTGACGATCTGCTCGCCACCCTCCCAGGTCACCCGCACCTGAGCGCCCATGATCCGTTGTTCCTGCTCGTCGAGCATGTCCAGGAAGATATGATGCCTCCCCCCGTTCTCCTCCGGCGTCAGGTGATGCACGCGCACCACCCGCCACAGCGGCTCCCCAGGGGTCGCATCGATTTGGATGACGCGAACGCCGTACGCCTCGGCGTCATTGATCGGATCACCATTGCCCATGGGCTGTGTCTCCCTCTGCATCTCACCCGAACGCCCAGACGGCGTCTCCTCGGTGGGCGGACGACCTACCACCCAATCCAGCACCCGTCGTCCCCATTCGCTCACGAGCCACCTCCCCCTCAGTCGATGGCCTGCAGCCGTTCCTTCAACGCCTGCTCGATCTCGTACAGGTCACCGGCCAGACGCTCCACGACGCAGCCGGCCTCCCGCAGCGCATGCTCATCCTCGGCGCTCACCGCGTCCTCCCCGCCGATGATGGTCACCCGCTGGGCGGACATCGCCTCCTGCAGGCTGAATCCCGCCACGGCCCGGCTGGCCGCCACATACGGCTGCGCCAACAGCAGGCCCGTGCGCGTGTCCGGGTCGTCAGGGGCGCCGAACAACAGATACAGGGGTAACGTCTTCCCTCCGGCGGCGGACAGGCGATAGCTCAGCTCGACTCGATTCCGCCCGTCCAGCTTCACATCCCGGTGGATGACCCCCACGCCCTCCAGGGAGATCATGTACTCCCCGGCGAGCAAACCGGTGAACGTGTATCGGCCCTGCGGATCGGTGACATCCTCGCCCACCCAGATATCCCGATAGAGCATCACCTTTCGCCCTGACACGGGTGCGCCGTCGGCGTCTAGCACCTCTCCCTCGATCACGCTCTCCGCGGGAGCTCCCTCCGGCACCAGCGTGACCTCCACCTCGGATACGCCGTCGAGGACGATGTTGCGACGCACCAGGCCCAGATCGGGGACACGCAGCTCATAAGTGCCCGCCACCAGGCCGCCAAAGGCGAACCACCCGTCCTCATCGGTGGTCGCCTCCCCGGCCACCTGCTCGCCCTTCCACAACTGGACGACCACCCCCACCTGAGGCGTCGCCGCGGCGTCCAGCACCTGGCCGCGCAGCACGCCGCGCATGGTGCCGCCCAGATCGACCACGGGAGCCGTGAATCGCCCGACTCCGTCGCACACGGCCTGCACCTTGTGGCGGGCGTCGATCTCGATCTCGTAAGGGGCGGCCGGCAGGTTCGTGAACCGATAGCGTCCCTGGGCGCTCACCTGCGCCTGTTGTGTCCAGTCCCAGCCCGGGATCAGGGGCCGCAGCGTCACCGTCATGCCCGATGTCGCGCCCCGCACCGTCCCCTGGATGACTCCCCGCATGGGGAAGAGGACGTTCACCTCGTTCAGCCCATCCAGGTTGATGTGGTCACGGATCAGGCCGATCCCCTCCAGCTCCAGTTGATAGGTCCCCCGCCCCAAATCGGTGAAGAGGAACCCGCCATCGCTGCCCAGGGTGGTGGTCCATCGCTGCCCGCTCTCGCCCTCGATCAGGAAGACGCGAGTCCCCTCGGCGCCCCCCGGCACGCGGCCGCGCACCACGCTGGCCTGGCCACTGCTCATCGGCTTGAGCTGGAAGTTCACCTCCCAGGTGATGGCATCCCCCTCTCGCCCGGGGATCCCCGTCGTCTTCAATCCATCGGCGACCTCGCTTTCCCAGTCGCCCTGGACCACCTGGATCATGAACTCGCCGGGAGTGTGCACGAACTCGTAAGATCCCGGCGGCCGGAATGGGTCGTGCCCGGTGCGCACGCGAGGGAAATCGGTGTCGGGATCGGCCCCCACCCAGCGCATCTCCACCAGGACGCCATTGATCCCGTTGCCGGACGGGTCCAGTACCCTGCCGTAGAACACGTTTCGCCCCTGCGTTTCCTCGGGCGGCAATAGACGCTTGGTCACGACCGCGTACATGTACCCCATGGGAGCGGGCACCGTGATGTCCAGCGTCTTAGCATCAAAGCCGCTCAACACGACGCCATCGATGCGCACCCGCTGGTCTCCCTCGGCCGCCTCCAGGCGGAAGTGACCCGCCGGGAGCCGGGTCAGCTCGTAACGCCCATCGCGATCGGTGGTCGTGGCGGCCACCTCCTCGCCCAGCAGCGTGAGCAGACGGACCGGGACGTTCCCCATCCGGGTGCCTCGCGTATCCGTCACGCGGCCGCTGAGGGAGCTGAAGTTCCCCACCGGCACCCGGAGGTCCACCTCCACCGTCTCGTCCTCGGGCACCTGCACCCGCTGGACGACGTCGCCATATCCGGCGGCCAGGTCGTATGCGCCCGCGGCCACCTGATCGAAGGTGTAGCGGCCCTCGTCGTCGCTGGTGGTCTCCCGCTCCCTGGCCGTCTCCTCCAGAGGGCGCAGGATGACCGGGAACTGTGGCACGGGCTGGCTGTTGTCATCTCGCACCACGTGCCCGGTGACCACGGAGTTCCCCTGCGGCCCCAGTCGGGAGACGCTGGGCAGGTCCTTCAGCGCCTGAATCACCGGCAACTGCCCGTTCAGACCGAACCGTTCGTCCCAGGCGTGGGTATACCAGCTCATCTGGTCCCATGTCGGGTTGAAATCACCCAGGCCGCGTGAGGCCAGCAACCAGGTACAGCAGGTGAAGTAGTAATCCGGGGCCTCCTCCTGGAGGAAGCGACAGATCTCCACCTGCCACTCGGCGTGCTGATCGGGGATCACCTTGGGGTACCGCTTGTCGTCCCCCCAGCCCACCACGGGGCCGCCCTCCGTGGAGATGATGGGCACCATGAAGCCCAGCGCCTCCTGGATCATGCGAGCAGTCCACAGATATCCACGGAAGCAATTCGGGTCGTCATAGACGGTCGCCCCCGGGTTCTTGCGCTCCGCCCGAAGCCGGTTGATCTCCTCGATCGATCGGTAGTCCCAGGCCCACGCGCCGAATCGATCGTACTCCTCCTGGGTCAGCGGAGTGCCCAACTGGTTCACATCGTCATCCGGATAGTCCAAAGGATGGTTCAGAGTGTAGTTATGAATGGCCACCCAGCATCCGTTCTCAAACAGATCGCCCCGTTTCTTCCGGATGACCATCTCGACGGGATTGTCCTTGCTCCCGGCCCCCATGGCCGGCAGAGCCAGATATCCGCCCGCATCCAGAACACGATCGGCATCGTAAATGAAGTTCTCGATGACGATCTCAAGCCAGTTGTCCGGCATGTGGGTACTCCACTCCGCCGGCAGGTCGGGCTCATTGTTCGTCTCAAAGTAGCGCACGCCGATCGCGGTCAGCTTCCGGATGGTCTCGATCTCACGGCCGCCGATGTGCCCCGGGTTGGGCTCCTTCCGGTACAGCCGCACGATCGGCATGATGTCGGCGTCCAGCAAGCGCTCGCACAGCTCCAGCGAGGAGCCGCCGCCATCATCCAGCAGCTTGACCCATTTGATCTTCATGGCCAACAGTTCGTTGATCCAGAAATCCAGGTCGGAGCCGCTAGGGTGGTAGACGCTGGCCGACCAATGTACGCCACGTCCGTTGTCATCTTTGGGACGAGGGAAGTCCTCGATGCGCATCTCGTCCTCCTGGGCGATCTCTCTGAGGATTCAGGGAAGCGAGGATGCCCCTCCCGAATACGCCAGGAACAGGGCGATCGCTATGATCGAATCAGCAATTTATACGTGTATCAGTATAACACAACCGGCCGGGCACAGCAACGAATCAGGCCCGCGGTGACGTATCCAGGATGGTGGGAACGCCGCGCTCCCCGCTGTATTTCCACCGAAAAGATACACTGCCAGCCTGCGGTCCGCGCTCAAGGCGTCACCCGGATCACCAGGAAGAGGGGACGCTGCGTACGCTCCCGGATCACCTGCTCCACCACCACGCGATACCCGGCCTCACGCGCCATCGCCTCCAACGCCTCCCGCCGCCCCCGGAAGACGGTATCCTCCGGGGCGTGGAGGATATAGAGCGTCTCCGGCCGATCCAGATAAAGCGCCACTCGATCCGCAAAGCCCGGATCGGGCGCGTCCAGACGCTCATATCCGAACAGCTCCACGGGGTTGACGCGCCCGGCGGTCAGAAACTCCACAGGGGCATCCATCCCCCAATCCAACGCCACCACAGGACGACCCGGCCGCTGATCCAGATAGTCCGCCAGCCGGTAGATCGCATCGGAATGCGCGCTGTGGCCGCCGCTGATGGATAGCGCACGGTGGTAGCGCGCATCCACGCCCACGGAGCCCGCGACCCAGCTCAAAACCAACGCCATCGCCACGATCGTCCCAACGCGCCCGGCCGTCCGCGCCGCCACGCCGGCCGCCAGCCCGGCGGTCAACATCAGGAACGGCAGCAGGGTCGCGTAGTGGGTGACGAACAGGTCGGACACGGTGAACGCGCTCTGGGCCACGTAGAAGGCGACGAACGCCATCGCTCCGATCAGCGACATCAGCATCGCAGGCCGACGCGAGGGATACACCCCCCAGGCGACGATGGCTAACGCCACCAGCGCCGCCAGCAACCAGGGCGCCGTCCGGTTGGATGCCACCGCGCCCAGATACCAGAAGTGCTCCCCGCGCAGCAGCACGCCCACCTGCGCCGCCCGGTGCGCCACATTGTGCAGAAAGTCGGCGTTTTGAACCCCGTAATAGGAGCGATCCAGATTGGAGAAGATGGAGATCAGGGTGCCACCCGTCTGCAGGTTAAAGATCCACAGAGGGAGCCCCCCCAACAGGAACGCGCCGAGGCCGACCACCGGCCCGATCCGGCGCCGAGGTGTCTCAGGAGGAGAAGGGAGAAGCCCACGCCGCTGCGCCCCAACGGCGGCCAGCGCAACCACCAGCCCGCCCCCGATGACCCAGACGAACAGCAGCTTGGCCCATAAGCCCAGGCCACAGAGCCCGCCCAACACCGCCCAATCCACCGGACGCCCACGTCGGGCAACCCGCAGGGACGCCCCGGCCGCGGCGACCGCCAGCAATGCCGTGATATTGGTGACAAAGATCCCCTGTCGGCTCCAGAAGACGAACGAGGGATCGA
This sequence comes from Chloroflexota bacterium, assembly GCA_013152435.1. Classification (NCBI taxonomy): domain Bacteria; kingdom Bacillati; phylum Chloroflexota; species Chloroflexota bacterium. The sequence continues at coordinate 23,850 of JAADGJ010000096.1, forward strand.
CGGCCAGCAGTAAGGCAGCCACCCCGGCCGCCACGGGCCCACCCAGCCGCCCGGCCAGCCGATACGTCAGGAGGAGCGTCAGCGCGGCCGTCAGGACGGGCAACAGCCGCAGCGACACCACACGGATTCCCCCCGCCGCCAGGAACGGGAGGGCCAGATAGACGTTGAGCGCGCCGATGTAGTCCTGGACCATGAGGGGAAACGCCTGGCCCGCGATGCGTATGGCCGCCCCCCGAAAGGCCTCGACGGGCTGGCCCAGCAACAACTGCATCGCGTTCACGCCCGCCTCACGCGCCTCATCATAGTGGAGGCCGGGCAGGGAAAGGTGATAAAGGGAGAGGCCGAGGAAGAGGCACAACGGGATCAGGAAGCCGATCCGCCGCAAGATCAGGGGGCGAACGAAGTGAGAGGGGGGAACGGTTGAGAACGAAGGAGGGGTCTCAGCGGGCAATCACTCCCACCTCCGATACCATGCTCTGATAATTCCATCCCGAGGCGTAGATGCGAATGGAGTTCAGCCGGGCGGGGCGCGTCTCCTGGAGAAGATCGATCAGGTTCGGCGACTCATAGGGATACCACACGTAGGCCGGAATCTTCTCCCCGTTGATGATGGGCCAGTTGCTATCCGGGTCCGGATCACGGTAATAGAAGCCGTGGACCCACTCCAGCTGTTTGCCGTAGATATCCGTGTAGCTGAGGCGCACCATCACCGGGAACTCGGAGCTCAGATAGCCGCCGCCCGGGAGCGACTGATGGATCAGCCGCACGTCCAGCCGCACGCTCAAATAGTCGTAGTCCAGCACGTCCTTGTCCAGCGTCTGCTCGATCCAGGCCTCCGTATGCACGCCCTCCTCGGCCTGGCGGGAGAAATAGACCGCGCGCCGCCCGCCGACGTCCACCACCTCCACGGTAGCTGGGGCGACGTTCGGCGTGTGCTGGTACGTCCCCACCTGCCAGGTCGTCTCCAACGGCTCCTCGAAATTGCCGTTCCGCACCAGGTTGCGGGCGGCCGGCAGCGGCTCGGAGGGGGGAGCCCCAGAGCGGAACACAGTCCGCTCGCCCGTCTGCACCACCATCGTCGCGCCGCCGGAGCGAACGGTGGCCTTCCCCGTGCGCGCCGTCACCTGCGACTCGTCCTGATCGACCTCGATGGAAAAGCTGCCACGGGTCAGGTCCACAGAGCCATGAGGGGTATACACCCGGACGATCAGCGCACGGCTGAGAGGCTGCAGGTTGAGGATCCGCACCTGGCCGCGGTGCAGCTCCAACTCCACCTGATACGGTTCCCGGCTACGCCGGAACCGGGGCTGCCGAGCTCGATGCACCGTCAGCTCGGTCTGGCTGTAAAGCTGCACCGTGCTCAGAGCGCCTTCCGGCTCGTCCGGCTCCTCGATGGTCAGGATCGCCCGGGCATCCCCCGTGCGGATCGTGTCCCCCTCCCGGATCTCCCGGGAGGACTCCACCGCGGTGGGCTCGCGCGCGCCCGGTGCCACCACCAACACCGTGCCGGAATCCGCCAACACATCCACACGAGCCGGCTCAGGCTCCGTGGAGTAGAGGACGAACCAGCGGATCCCCAACGGAACGGAGGTTACCAGAACGCAGAAAAGGAGAAAGGCGGTGATCAGGACCGTCCACGCCAGCCGCTCGGGATTGGCGCGCAGGCCTCGACGGCTCGCCCAGGACGGCGGCGCATCGATTTGGTCCGCCAAGGGGGCCCCCTGTGCGCCATGCAGCTGCTGCGCCGGGGTCGACTCCACGGCGGGTGACGCCGGCCTCGATCGGCCCACTGGACCGCTCACCAAAATCTCACCTCAAATCCGTGATACTGCCCCGTGTAGGGGCCCCAGATCACGTTCACACGTTGTACCCGGGCCGACGACGGTCCCCGCCGTACGGCCTCCAACAAGCGCTCCAATGCAGCACGCGGCCCCTCGGCCTCCAGCTCCACACTGCCATCCCGCCGATTGCGCACCCAACCGCTGACGCCCAATCGACGCGCCACGCTTTGCACGAAATACCGGAACCCCACACCCTGCACTCGCCCGTACACCTCCACCCGCACCCTGGCCAGGGATTCCGGATCCTGGACATCGTGCCGATCGGTCATCCTCACTCCACCGTCCAGAGCATCCAGCGAGTGCGAGTGCGCCGATCCAACCGATGAAGGCCGGCGGCGCGCACGATCTCCTCCGCCTGCCGGACCTCCTCAGGCGTGACCGGCCGATCCAACGGCGGAAATTCCTCCGCTCGATAGGCCGGGCGATACTGCCCCATGACGTTGATATAGGTATGAGGAGAGATCTCCTCCGCCAGGAAGCGTGCGATCTCCGCCGTCCCCGCCAGCCCCCCGGGCAACACCAGATGCCGGACGAGCAGGCCTCGCCGGGCCACCCCTCGCTCGTCGATCACGAGATCGCCCACCTGACGATGCATCTCCTTGACAGCAGCGCGGTTGACTTTTGGGTAATCCGGCACGCCGGACAGGCGACGTGCGACGGCTTCGTCCGCATACTTCATGTCCGGCATGTAGATATCGACCACGCCATCCAGCAGCCGCAACGCCTCCAGCGAGTCGTATCCGCCCGTGTTGTAGACGATCGGGATGCACAACCCGGCCTCGGCGGCGATCACCAATGCCCCCAGGATCTGAGGCACGACATGGCTGGGAGATACCAGGTTGACGTTATGACATCCCTGCGCCTGCAGGTCCAACATCATGGCCGCCAGCTCTTCCTCGGTGACCTCCCGGCCCTCCCCGAGCTGGCTGATCTCATAGTTCTGGCAGAAACGGCAGCGCAGATTACACCACGAGAAGAAGATCGTCCCCGAGCCGCGCCAGCCACGCAGGCAATCCTCCTCACCGAAATGGGCGAAATAGCTGGAGACGACCGCCCGCTCGCCTGTGCGGCAGGACCCCCATTGCCCGGCCAGGCGGTCCACATGGCAATGTCGGGCACACCCCACGCAGTCCCGCAACATCTCACGGGCCTGCTCCGCCCGCCGCTTCAGCTCTCCCGACGCCAACAACGCTCGATAAGCGGGCTCATGTGCGGCGGTCATTGAACATCACCTGCCTACTCGTCACAACGCTCCGCGGGGGCATCCGGTTCCCCGCTGGCCCCCTCATCCCCCACATCAGCGGGGCGCTGCGCTCGCTGGATGCGATCCAGCCAATAGCGGGCGTCCCGATCCCCGGGATTGATCTCCAGCGCGCGCCAGAAATGCGCCGCCGCCCGCTCCAGCTCCCCGCGCTCTTTGTAGATCAGGCCCAGGTTGTAGTTCACGTTCGGCGTCCGGGGATCGACCAGCAGCGCCCGCTCGAACGCGGCGATGGCCTTGTCCTGCATCTCTCGGCTGGACAGCTCCAGCCGGCCGAGATAGGCCGCCGCCAGATTGACCCACACCATGGAGTTATCCGGCTCTCGCTCCGAAGCGGCCTCCAGCACAGGTACCGCCTTAGAGAACTTTCCCTGCATCACATACGCGCCGCCCAGGTTGATGGCCACGGCCACATCCTCCGGGGCGAGCAGATAGGCCTCCTCGAGCACCGCGGCCGCTTCCCCAGGGCGCCGACTGCTCAGCAAGCGCGCCCCCTGATTCAGCAGCTCTCGCACCCGCAGCGCGCGCTCCCGCTCGGCGCCCTCACCAGCCGTCCGCTCATCCGGCCCCTGGACGGCAGCAGGCTCCTCAGGGACGTCGTTTTCCCGCTTCTTCCGATCCATCGCCTCCTCGCTCACCCTCCGACCTGCTCCAGCTCGTCCTCCTCCGGGATGTTGTGCAGCAGTTCGTACTCAGCCAGGGTGGGCGTGAAGAACTCGACCGCGTAGGACTCCGGCACCCCCATGGGCTGGCTGACCTCCGACAGGAGCGCTTCCACCAACGCTCGCCGCTGGGCTGCCGGGATATGCTCGGCCACATCTCGCCAGAGGAGCAACGTGCCGTACATCCCCTCGGCCGTGAAATGCAGATCGAGCTTCCCCACGCTCATGGGCTCCAAGGACGCGTCCAGTCGATCGAGATCGAAGAGAGCGTACTGCTCCGAATAGGGCGTGCGGACCAACCGCTTCAGTTTGAGGTTCATACGGCCACTCCCCGATCTACCACTCGTCTTCTATGTCCTCGTCTATGAAATCCCAGAACGCCGCGTCGTCGATGTCCTCGGATTCCTCATCGTCCTCGTCCAGATCGTAGATGGGGAACCGCAGCACATCCTCGCCGAAGGCCAGCTCCTCCAGGGCCTCCTCTGCGGCGTCACGGATGGCCTCCACCTCGCTCTCGACATGCGCCAGGAGGATGCGTCGCGCCTCGGGGCCGCCGATCCGTCCCAGGGCCCACAAAGCCGCCAGACGCACCTCGATGTCCTCATCCTCGACCAGCCGGGCCAGACCGGGGACGGCCTCACGCAGCTCGAGCTCGCCGCACGCCCGGGCGGCCTCAAAGCGCATGGCCGGCTGATCGCTATTCAGCTCGGCCATCACCACGCGCCGCCAATACCGATCGGCACTGCGCCCCATGGCGAATACGGCGCTGATGCGCATGAGATCGTCCTCGTCGTAGTAGGCGTTCCGGATGATATCGCGAATGCCGAACTCACCGGAGTACGCCACAGCCTCCACGGCGCGGCGCCGGACCTCCACCGATTCCTCAGGCGTATGAATGGCGGCCAACAGCGCCTTCTCCGCCACCATCGCCAACGCCGCCTCGATCTCCCCCAGCTCGCCCAGCAGAACGAATCGACCCAGCGCGGTGGCTGCGGCCGCGCGCACCGCCTCGCTCGCGTCCTCCCGCAGCATACGGGCCAGGGGGCTGATCAGGTTCACGTCCTCGTCCTCCCACAGCCCCTCGATCGCCTGCACGCGCACCTCGGGGTCCGGATCCCCCAGCAGCCAGCGGAAGATCGGATGATAGTAGAGCTCCACGCGCTCCTCGGCCAGCTCCACCAGGTTTCGAGCGACCCACCTCCGACGCTCCGTCGGCAGATCATCCCACACGGCCTGAAAGCGCAGGAGTTCCTCCCTTCCCAGATCAGACAGACTGAATAAGGTGGAGAGTTTCGGACGTCTCTCTACATCCGCCAGATGCGCCAACACCGTATCGATATCGAGTTTTGTCTTCACAGCCATCTCTACCAGCGAACGAAATATTTTCTCGGTCCTTCAGCCCGGCATTCCACCGACGATCCGACCGCCCCCGATTCAACTCCAGGTAAAGCCCCAAATGGCACTGCGCGGGCTGCGAGGCACCCGCTCAATGATACGCCCGTCGGCATCGCGACGAATCTGCTCCACCTGCACGTACCAACGGAAGGAACGCCCCATCTCCTGAGGCGCCAGCGCCTGAAAGGCCCCCGGCACCCGCCAGCCAGTGCCCTGTACGGTATCCTCGTAGAACCAGGTGATCTGCTCCGGCGCCACCAGGAACCCCAGATGCACCACATACACCTCGCCCGGCTGTAGCGGCCCCACATCCTCCCAACGCAGCTCGATAAACGCCTTCTCCCCGCCGGAGAAGGGCGTGCCATCGGCCGGGCTCAGAGGCTGCGGCGCCGGATACACCAGCGCCACCGTCGGCGTGGGCGTGGGCGTCGGCACCGGCGTGGGCGTGGGCGTACGGGTAGGCAGGGGCATCCCCGAGGTCGGGATGAGCAGCTGCTGGTTGACCCGCAGCCGGCTGGTATCCTCAATGCCGTTCAGCTGGGCCAACGCCTCCACGGTCACGCCGAACCGACGGGCGATCGCGCTGAGCGTATCGCCGGGAACCACCACGTACACCAACTCCTCCGGCTGGGGCGTGGGCGTAGGCTCCTCTTCCCCCTGCGGGATGATCAGTTGCTGCCCCACCCGCAGCTGGGCATCTTCCTCGATGTGGTTGGCCCGGGCCAGCGCCTGCGCAGAGACCCCAAAGCGACGAGCGATCGTGCTCAGGGAATCGCCCGGGGCCACCACGTACAGGTTCTCCGCCTCCACCGTCGACGTGCTCACAACCGTCACCGTCAGCGCCGCCGTCGGCGTAAGCGTCGGCGTCTCCGTGGCCGTCACGGTAAAGGTCGGGGTCGGCGGCTCCGGCGTCGGCGTATCCGTCGGCCTGGGGGTCGGCGTACGATCCTGGTAGGCCACCTGCTCCTCCGACGGCGGCGTCGTCGCCAGCGGCGTCCGCGTCGCCACCTCCGTCGCGGGCGTCTCCAGGGCGATCGCGGACTCCAGCGTCGGCAACGCCGTCGCCATCCACGCCGTCAGGCCCTCCTCCGGCACCCACGCGAGCAGGGTCGTCCGGACCGAAGGCAGGGCGATCAGCCCGACCACGACCAGCAGGATGATCGCCAGCGCACCGCCCCACACGATCCGGGAGAGGCCCTCCGGTCGCCGCTCCCGCCCGCAGTTCGGGCACAACGTCAGCTCGGCGGAGAAGCGATGCCCGCAGTAACGGCACCGCACCTGTCGCGGCCTGGCACGCAGGTTAGCCCCACAAACGGGACAAACCGCCAGGCCTCGATGGATCTCCGCACCACATCGGCTACATTCCATGACCCCACCCGGCCTCGCAAAACCCACCTATCGCCTGCAACAAAAGAGCGAAACCAACGGCTTCGCTCCTATGAAGTGAGCACGAGATCCTACAGCCCTACAATCCCGGCCCCACCCAATCGATCTGAGGGACTCCCCGAATGATGTCCTGATACGTGATCAAAATCATCAGGGTGAAGAGCAACACCATGCCGATCAGGTGAACCAGGCCCTCTTTCTCGGGATCGATCCGACGTCCCCGAATCGCCTCGATCACCACGAACAGGAGACGTCCCCCATCCAGCGCCGGGAGCGGCAACAGGTTGGTCACCGCCAACGCCGCGCTGAAGATGGCCACAAGCTGCAGAATCGGGAACGCCATCCCGGTGGCGACGGAGACCTCCACCGCCCCGCCGGTCAACTGAGCGATCCCCAACGGGCCAATGGGACGAGCGGCCTCCATCGGGATCAATCCGCGCAACAGCAAAATGGGCAACATCAGCGTCATGAAGATGAAGGAGCCGGTCATCGCCAGGCCCTGAAGGAACGCCTGCCCCAAAGGCAGCCGCCGAAACTCGGAGGCCGAATGGATGGCCACCCCCATGGGCCCCTCGCCCTCCGGCGGGTTCACCCGGGGCGTGACCGTGACCCGGACCATCTCCCCATCCCGGCGCACTTCCAACTCCACGGGCTCCCCGAGATGCTCTTTGACGAGCTGAACCAGATCGGCCGGCGTCTCAACCGGTTGATCCGCGACGGCGAGGATCACATCCCCCGGCTGCAATCCGGCGGCCTCCGCAGGAGACCCGGGGGCGACGGCCGTCACCGCAGCGCCCGGCGCCAGCAAGGGTCGCCCCAACAGGAACGAGGCCGTGAACAGGACCACGGAGAGGAGCAGGTTCATCCCGGGCCCGGCCAGCAACACGGCCGCTCGCACCCGCTTCGGCTGAGCGGAGAAGCTCCCCGGCCCCTCCGCCACATCCTCCCCGCGCATACGCACGAAGCCGCCAAAGGGGATGGCATTCAGCGTATACGCAACCCCATTTCGCTCGAACAGCACGGCCAGTCGCGGCGGGTATCCAAGCCCAAACTCCTCCACCACAATGCCGCTGCGCCGGGCGACAATGAAATGACCGAACTCGTGCACCAGCACCAGCACGCTCAGGACAACAAAGAAAGAGACCGCCGTGACAAGCATCCTTTATCCTCGCAGAAACTCCCGCACAGGCCGAGGCCTTCATTCGACCATGCGATCATCGCCCAGCCTTTATCCAGTGTGAGGATTATACCTAGTTTCAATGGGCGTGGCAAACCCCGGGTTTCCGCAACCATCCGACGAGGGGTATATCCCTGGGCGTAACCCGACAGAAAGTTGTGCCTCGCGTCGTTCCACGACCGGATCCCAACCCTGCGGAATCCACACTCGACGGCCCTCATCCTCTCAGAGCGCGTCTGAGCAATGCCGTTGCCTCTGCCGTGGGGAGACCCCAAGGGGCCCGCCCCTCCGGAAAAAGCCGTTCTCCCACCTTCGACCTACCCGGCCTCGGCCCGGGTCCTTCGGGAAGGGCCGAGAAAGGGAGGTGCAGGCCGGACAAGAGAAGTTTCCGTGGAGGGAGGGCTCAACCGTTACGCCGCATGACACACCACCGTGCCCCTACGCACGGCGGCCAGGAAAAAATAGGGACCAGAGGCTTTTCGACCTCTGGCCCCCTGAACGTGACGATCGTAGGTGACTCACTCCTCAGATCTCAGGCGGGTGCCGGCCGGATACGTCGCATCGCTCAGGACTCCGGCGACGTGCCCAGGCGTCTCTCCGCCGATCAAATGCACCTCCAACCCCGGCATGGCCTGCACCAACCCGGCCATGATGCACACCTTGCTGGCCATCCCCCCGGTCACATCGGCGCCAAACGCCTCGCCCAGCCCCGCGTGGCCGGACAGGACCTCCTGCGGGGTGAGCTCCGGGATGCGTCGAGCATCGGGGTTACGCAGCGGGTCGGCTGTGAAGACGCCGTCCACCCGCCCCACCAGCACGATCCGGGCCGGCCGCAGGATGGGCGCCAGGAACGCGAACAGCTCCTCCGTGGAGGCGATGGTCCCCCCACGCACCTCGTCCAGTGCGACATCTCCATAGATCAGGGGCACCAGCCCGACGGACAGCGCCCGTTCGATGGGCTCCCACCCCAACGCGATCAGCCGGCCGTCCCGGCAGAGCGCCGTCGCCGAAGGCTGGATCGACCATACGGGCAGCCCGGCCGCCAGCATCTGATCCGTCACGATCCGGTTCAGCCGCGCCGCGGCGGCCGCCGTCTCCGCGAACCCCCGCCAGCCCTCCGCACCGCGCACGCCCGCACGCGTGCCATAACGCTTCCCCACCACATGTCCAAAGGATCCGCTGCCATGCCCCAACAGCAGTCGCAAATCGGGCCGCTCCGCTCGCGCCTGGGCCAACTCCTCAGCCAGGCGGGCGATGACATCGACCCGGGCCGTGGACGGGCGCGTCTTATCCGTGATCAGCGAGCCGCCCAGCTTCACGAAGACGAGCTCGCCCGCTCCCATCACACCCCCTTCGCGGGCCAGACCCACACCTCGCCGTCTTGCACCCGCACGCGATCCCCGGTATGAATGCGGGAGATGTCCACCCGATCCACCATGGGGATATCCGCGATGATGGCCCCCACCGCCACAATCGCCTCGCTCTCCCGATTGACGATGGCCACCGGAGCATGTCCACTCCGCTGCAAGCGCAGGATGGTGTACGAGCCGACGGTGCTCCCCTTGCCCGATGGGAACACGAGCACACGTCCGGCCACGCTCTGTCCCTGCAACGGATGCCCCGGCTCGATCACGATCCCCGTGTCCGGATCCACCCCGCCCAGGAAGCCGATCGGCTCCGGCGAGACCAGGGCGATCCCCTCGGCCCGTCCCGGCCGGATCACCCGCCCGCGCAGCCGGATGGCCTCTCCCTCAGCCATGGGCGCGCTCCCAGGCGATCCGGACCGCCTCCAACAACGCCGACTCCTCCTCGGGCTGGACCGTGCGGGGATCCAACCACACCTGCTCCTCCACGACGCGAGCCACCACAGGCGGGTCCCCCTCGCGCAGCGCCCGCCCCAGCGCCTCCGCCGATCGCGGCGTCAGCACCACGGCGGTGGAGGGCAACGTCTCACCGGGCAGGGAGCCGCCTCCCACGGCCGAGCGCGTCGCGGCGATCGCAGCCTCCACCCCCTGCGCTCGTAACGCCTCCGCCCAGGTTCGGGCCCGGCGCTCCAGAGCCTCCGGCCTCGCCGCGATCATGCGCCACACGGGGATCTCCCGCTCCGCTTCCCCCCGCAGGTAGTGCAATAGCGTGGCTTGAAGCCCGGCCAGGGTGGTCTTGTCCACGCGCAGCGCCCGCGCCAGAGGATGGCGGCGCAACGCACGCACCCATCGCTCCCGCCCCACGATGATCCC